>NZ_RZOT01000149.1:0-11424 GCF_003999085.1 Mesorhizobium sp. M4A.F.Ca.ET.090.04.2.1 | reverse complement strand
GCGGCACATTGTGCCAGCCGGCCAGCGTCGGCGGCCCGATGACGATGCCGGCCTTGGGGTCGAGCGGACCGGGCGCGCACATGCCGATGCCTTTGACTTTGGCCTGCGGGTGCTCCTTGAGCAATTTGTCCGCCAGCGTGATGATCTGGCCGATCACCGCCTCCGATCCTGCGCCGGCGAGCGTCGGCGCCGAGACGCGGGCGACGACGTCGCCGCCGCGCTCGATCAGCGCGCCGCGCAGCTCCGTGCCGCCGAGATCGAAAGCGAGCGCGACCGTGTTCATCACGCGGCGGCCTTCAGCCCGTGCAGCCAGGCCATGCGCTGCGCGAGGTCGGGGTCGCCGAAGGCAAGCGAGCCAAGCACCACCGTATCGGCGCCGGCGGCGCGCAAGCTGGGCACCGTCTCGTGGCGGATGCCGCCGTCGGCGGCAAGGATGATATCGGCCTCGCGGCCGGCTTTCCTGATCAGCGCGCGCGCCTCGATCAGGCGCGGACAGGCCTGCTCCGACAGGCTTTGGCCCTTGACGCCGATCGACGTGCCGAGAAGTGTCACGAACGCCACCTCCGCCAGGAACGGGACGATTGCCGCGACAGGCGTTTCCAGCCGCAGCACGACGCCGGCCTCGGCACCGAGTTCACGCGCCAGCCGCACGGCGCGCAGGCCCGCCTCGCCATTCTCGGCGTGGATGGTGACGAGGTCGGCGCCGGCCTCGATGAACTGGCGCGTCTGCGCTTCGACGATCTCGGCCTCGACCATCAGATGCACATGGATCGGCTTCGCCGTCAGCCTGGCGATGCGGGCCACGAGATCGGGGAAGAACAGGAAGCCCGGGGTGAAGCGGGCATCGGCGACGTCGATGTGATGCAGGTCGGCATAGGCTTCGATGCGCTTCAGGTCGCGTTCCATATTGGCGAGGTCGGCCGACCACAGCGAGAATTCGCCGAGCAGCCTGTTGCGTGGCAGGGCGGCGATTGCGGCGGGGCCGGACAGGGATTTGCTGGTCATGACGGAATGAGGCTCCGGACTTTCGAGTGGGATTGGAGGAACGTGGTGATCTCAGTGTGCAACTCACTGAAATGCTGCTTGCTGTCGCGCGCCTTGGGCGTGACCTCGGCGAAGACGGCGTTGGGCATCGTGGCGGCGAGCGCGTAGGCGCTCGACATCGGATGCACGGCATCCATGGCGTTGCCGACGACCAGTGCCGGAACGGCGAGCGCGGCCGCCTCGCGCTGGGAAACACCCGGTCCGTCTGCGGCAATATTGGCCAGCACCTGTGCGAAGGCCTTGGCGTCGGGCCGGTCGAAATAGCCGAGCAGCGAGGACAGATTGTCGGGCGCCTCGTGATAGAGGCGCGTGGCCGTCGCCGATTGCGCGAAGATCGTCCTCGCCTTGTCGGGCCCATGCTCGAGGATCAGTTCGGCGACCTCGGCTATGGGCTGCATGTTCGGCGGTGCCGCCGCGAATGTCCAGGCAGGCCGCACCATGACCAGGGCGGAGACGCGTTTCGGATGGCGGCAGGCCAGCCGCAGCGCGATCCCGGCACCCATCGAGACGCCGCCGGCAATGAAGCGGTCGAGGCCGGCCCGGTCGGCGGCCGCGAGAACGTCGTCGGCGAACATCTCGAAGGAAAACGGCCGCCGCTCGCCAAGGCCGGAGCCGCCGTGCCCACGGCATTCCAGCGTGATGCGCCGGAAGCCGGCGGGGAAGGTCTGGGCGACCTGCGCCTCGCCGCCGCCCAGCCCGTGCTGGAAGACGACCGCCAGACCTTCGCCGGCGTCGGTGAACCGCAGCGTGGCGCCGTCGCGAGAGAGCGTCGCCATCACACCAGCCCCTTCAGGAAACGAGCGACACCGGGCGCTTCCTCGGCGGAAAGCCCATGCGTCACCAGCGGCCCATCGAAGCCGGCGTGCTTCAGCCGGGTGATGAAGTCAGGAAAGTCGACCACGCCTTGCCCGGCCGTGGCGAAGCGGCCATCGGCGAAGCGGTCCTTGGCATGCGCCATGGCGACATGGCCGGCCGTGCGTTCGACCGCATCGGCGACGATGGCGCGCGCCTGTGCGGCATCCGCCTGCTCGAAGAGGTTCGCCGGATCGAGCACGACGCGCAGCCGCTTCGAACCCATTTCGGCGATCAGGCGCGTCGCGTCGGCTGCGGAGGTGACGATGTTGGCCTGCTCGGGCTCGATGCCGAGGTCGATGCCATGGCGCTCGGCAATCGCAAGCGCCTTCTCCATCTCGCGCGCCATATCGGCCCAGGCCGAGGGGTCGGCATTGTCGGGATGATGCGCCCACTGGTCGTCGGGGTTGCGCGTTCCGGTGCAGAGCGTCACCAGCGGCGTGGAAAGCCTGGCGGCCGCCTCGATCACCAGCGCCAGCCGGCGCAAGCCGTCGTCGCGCACCGCCCTGTCCGGATGCGCCATGTTGTAGGTGCCCGACAACGCGACAAGGGCCACGCCCGAAGCCTCGGCGGCAGCCTTGATGGTCCGGATCGCCTCGTCGGGAACCGCATCCGGCATCGATGGCAGGCCGGCGCAGGCGAGGTTGAACTGGGTGACCGCGAAGCCCGCATCGCGCACGGCGGCAAGCACGCCGGCCGGCTCGCTGCCAGGGAAGGTCTTGGCGAACACCCCGACCTGCATCAGACCGCTCCCGTCACGCTGGCGATCTCGACGCGCTCGCCGCTCTCGACCGAGCGGACGATCGCCACCATGGCGCGGATCGAGGCGAGCCCGTCCTCGACATTGGCGCCGCGCATCGGCTTGCCGTCGAGCACGGTATCGGCGAGGCCTTCGATCTGGCGCCGGAAGAAGTGGCCGTCGGCGCCGAGCGGCTTGCGCGAGGTCGCGTCCTTCTCGTGGAAGATGTCGACCTCACTCGCCCGGAAATACCAGGGATTGAAGGTCTTCGCGATTACGGAGCCGTTCTCGCCATAGAGCTGGAAACCTTCGTGCCAGTCCATGCGCACGGCGACGGTGAGATCGAGATGGCCGAGCGCGCCATTGGCGAACTCGGTTTCGACGAACCAGCAATATGCGCCGAAACGCTTGTTGAGGCGCGCCCGCACGGCGGTGATCTCGCCGGCGAGGAAGCGCGCCGTGTCGACGAGATGCGAGCCGTGCGCCAGCATGAAATATTGCCTGAGATCGGCTTTCGGGTTGCCGGCCGGCTTCCGCGCCAGCTTGCTGGTCACCGGCAGCGGCTGCACCGCGTCGGTGTTGGTGTAGCGATGCGTGGAATCGCAATACCAGGCCTTCAGCGCCAGGATCTCGCCCATCTCGTCGCGGACGAAATCGCGCGCCGCTTCCAGCGCCGGATCGAAGCGCTTCATGTGCCCGACCTGCAGCACCTTGCCCGAGCGCTTGACCGCTTCGGCCAGCTTTTCGCCTTCCTCGACCGAGACGCCGATCGGCTTTTCGCACAGCACATGCTTGCCGGCCTCCAGCGCCTTGATAGACATCGGTACGTGATAGGCATCCGACGTGGCGACGATCACTGCTTCCAACTGCGGGTCTGCGAGCATCTCGTCATAGTCGCCATACATTCTTTCGGGCTCGTAGGTCGCGCCCATGCGCGCGAGCAGATCGGGCGCGGCGTCGCAGATCGCATAGAGGTCAGCACTGCTTGCCTTCGCGCAGGATTCCAGATGCGCGAACTGCGCGATCGGCCCGCAGCCGAGCACACCGACACGAAGGCGACGGTCTTTCTTGCGGATCATCGTCTCAGGCTCCGTATCCGCGCATGGTCTGGCGGTTGGTCTTGACCGCGCCGGCTGGATCGGCGGCGGCGGTCTCGGATTCCTCCTCCAGCACCAGCCAGCCGTTGAAGTTGGGCGCCGCGCTCGCGATCTCGATCACCTTCGCCGTGTCGCAGACGCCCTTGCCGAGCATCGCCCAGGTGCCGCCGGCATCGACATCCTTCAGGTGCACGTAGCGGATGCGGTCGCTATAGGTGGTGAGCGTGTCGGCCATGTCCTTGTGGCCGCGCAATATGTGCCCGGTGTCCGGCACCCAGCCGACCAGCGAGGCGTCGAGCAGGGAAAAGATCCGGTCGTAGTCTGCGCGGCCGAAGAGCAGCGTGTTGTGGTGCGAGCTTGGATGCACCGCGACCTGGACGCCGGCTTTGCGGCCGATCTCGCCGGCCTTGTTATAGACTTCCGCCGCAATGGCGAACTTGTCGTCGCGAGGCCCGTCGGAGACGACGGTCGCAGAGCCCATCGAGACAAGCGCGCCCGGAAAGGCCGCGGCAAAGTCGATCCATCGCCTGGCGGTTTCGAGGTCGGCGCCGATCTGGTCCTTCAGCGTGAAGCCGCTCTTCGAACCGAAGGCGAAGGAGACCAGCGTCAGGCCGGAGGCCTTCAGCGCGGCGGCGAATTCCGCCGGCTGGCCGGCATAGCGGCCGATCATCGTGTCGGTGATCTCGATGCCGGCATAGCCGCCATTGGAAATGGCCTTCAGGAGATCGTCCGGGCCTCCGGCAAAACGGTCTCCGAGCATTTCCCAGGTGAAGGTCTGGCAGCCGACTTTGAGGTCTTTCACGTTCATCCTTTCAATCCTTGATACCGCCCATTCCGTGATGTCGTTCTGGGTCTTCATGGGATGGACATCTACTTGACCGAGCCCGCGGTCATCCCGGCGAGGAAGTACCTCTGGGCAAGAAGGTAGATGAGCAGGAGCGGCAGCGAGCCGAGCACGCTCATCGCCATCATCTGGTTCCATTCGAAAGCGTGCTGCCCCATCAGCAGCTGGATGCCGATCGGGACAGTGCGCATGGAGGTCGACTTCGTCAGCGTCAGCGCGAAGAGGAACTCGTTCCAGCACAACAGGAAGGTATAGACCGAGGTCGCCACAATGCCGGGAAGCGAGATCGGGACGATCACCCGCCAGAGTGCGGTCCAGCTGCTGCCGCCGTCGACGGCGACGGCCTCGTCGAGATCGCGCGGCAAGGTGTTGAGATACCCGGTCATCAGCAGGATCGCGTAGGGCAGCGTGAACACCAGGTAGGTCACGATCAGCGCGATATAGGTGTCGAAGATGCCATACGAGACGACGAGCCCGAAGAAGGGGATCAGAAGCGTGATCGGCGGAATCGTCTGCGTGCTGATGATGAGCGTGTTCAGGCTGCCCTTGCCGCGGAAGTTGAAGCGGCTGAACCCATAGGCTGCCAGCAACGCGATCAGCACCGTCAGCACGGTCACCGCTCCGGCCACGAAGTAGCTGTTGAAGAAGAAGCGCAGTTTTACTGGGTCGCCAAGGATGGCCGCATACGCTTCCAGCGTGAACGCCTTCGGCAGGATGGTTGGCGGCAGGGCAAAGATTTCGGTATTCGATTTGAACGAGCTGCTCAGCATCCAGTAGATCGGGAATGCCGCGAAAAACAGCCCGGCGGCAAGCGCGACATGCAGCGCGACGGTGATCAGCCGGTCTTTCGGCGTGTGCCTTTTCCTCATGGTGACTACCGAGCCTTCTGATAGCGGATGTAGAACAGTGTCAGGCCAAGAGAGATCAGCAGGATGATCACGGCGCTCGCCGCCGCCTGGGACAGGTTGTAGCTCGAGAACGCCAGCTTGTAGGTGTAGGTGCTCAGCACCTCGGTCGAGTAAATCGGACCGCCGCCCGTCGTTATCCAGATCAACGGGAAGACCTGCATGGTCCAGATGAAATCGAGCAGCGAGATGCTGATGATGATCGGCATCAACTGCGGAATGGTGATGAAGATCAGCTTCTGGTAGGCCTTCGCGCCATCGATATCGGCGGCCTCGTAGAAATCCTTGGGAATGCCCTGCAGGCCTGCGAGCAGGCTGACCATGAAAAGCGGGTAGCCCGCCCAGATATTGGCGAAGGTGACGGCGTGCAGCGCGGTCTCGGGCGAGGAAAACCACTCGACCTTGGAACCGATGATGCCCAATTGCATGAGGATGCTGTTCACCACGCCGTTGGGCTCGAGCAGCAGGCGCCAGATCACCGCGATGATCACGGCGGTGAATAGCCAGGGCAGGATGTAGAGCACGCGCAGGACATTGCGCAGCGTCGGATTGATGCGGTCGCTGTTCAGCATGAGCGCGAAGATCATGCCGATGGTCATGTGGAAGATGACGCTCATGCAGGTGAAGTAGAGCGTGTGCCACAGCGAAGCCCAGAACACGGGATCGGCAAAGATCGCCTGGTAATGTTTCAGTCCGGCAAAGGACGGGTCGCGCCGCAGTACCGCGCTGTTCTGGAACGAATAGCCAATCACCGTCACCATCGGCAGCAGCATCAGCAGGCCGATGATGATGAGCGAGGGCGACAGGTAGAGATAGGGTGCGACCGCTCGTTTCAGCCTATGGTGGGAGCGCTTCTGCGGGGTCATATGCCAACCTTGGGACACGCCTTCAAGAGAAGGGGAGCTTCGGAAACGGGTCCGTCTCGCATTGCCGATGCGTTGTTGCCGGGAGGCCTGCCCGAAGTCAGGCCGCCCGGTAGAGATCGCAAAACAGGCCGATCAGAATTTCGCTATCCAGCCCTTTTGAGCATTGGCCGCGGCTTCTTCCGGAGATTGTTCGCCGGCGAGCATCTTCTGGGCTTGCACGTCGAACTGGGTCATCAGGTCTTCCGCCACCGGCAGGCCCGTGAACTCATTGGCAAGATAGCCGGTCTTGAAGATTTCGAAAGCCTTGCCGAAAGCCTTGTCGGAAGTCACGAAATCGGGCTTGGCGTTGACGTTGCCGGGGAAGGCGTTGGCCAGCGACACGAGCTTGGCGTTCACCTTTTCACTCATCAGGTATTGGACGAGCTTCCACGCCTCCTCCTGATGTTTCGAGCCCGCGGAGATGCCGATGCCCCAGGAGGCGTATGGCAGGCCGCGCTTGCCGCTATAGTCCTCCACGACCGGGACCGGGATGAGGTCGAAGTTCAGCTTGGGATTGCGTTGGCGGATGAGGTTCACATGCGCGAGCGAGTCGATCATCATCCCGACCCGGTCGTTGACGAATTCCTCGACCTTTTCCTGTTCGGTCTTGGTGGCGATGCCGGGCGAGATGGTGCCCGCGTCATTGAGCGATTTGACGAAGGTCAGCATATCCACCACCGGCTTTGCCTCGAGAGCCGGCTTGCCGTCAGCCATCATCGATTGACCCGATGCCCAGACCCACGACATCATGTCGTTCTGGACACCGGACGGCGTTTGCAGCGACAGCGGCAGCACCCAGCCATACTGGTTCTTGTCGGCCTGGGTCATCTTCTTGGCGGCTTCGAGGAACTCCGCGCGGGTCGACGGCAGCTTGGTGACGCCCGCCTTGGCGGCGAGGTCCAAATTCACGAACACCGGATAGACGAACGAAGCCACGGGAAACATCACCGCTTTGCCGTCCACCTTGATGATGTCCGCGACCTGGGCTTTGTCGAAGCCGCTCGCATCCATCATCGGGTTCATGTCGGCCAGCGCGTTCTGCGCGTTCAAATTGTTGACCCAGGCGCCGTCGAGACCAACGACGTCGCTAAGCGTTCCCGTCGCGGCACCAACCGAGATCTGGTCTCGCGTGGTCGCATAGGGGCCGCTGACCAGCGTCACCTTGATCCCGGGATTCGCGGCCTCGAATTCGTCCATGATTTTCCGCAAGGAGCCTGCGGGCAGCTCAGGCTCCCACCACTGGGTGAACTCCAGCGTGGTGTCCGCCATGGCGCCGGTTGCGCCAAGCAACCAGGCGGCCGCGGCCATTTTCAGCATCGCGGGTTTTATCCGAAACGTCATTCTCTCCTCCTTCTTTAAGATCGGCCGCACAATGCGGACGATCGTCTGGTTCATTCAGAAGTCTTCATTCGCAGGCGCCTCGCTCTCGCCTGCCGGCTCTGCCGCAGTCCTTCAGATCGCCAGATGCGTCTCGGGATCGAAGAAATGGAGCTTGGTATCATCCACGGCCAACCGGATTTCCGAGCCGGAGTGGATGGCGCTGGTCGGCTCGAATCTCGCCACCGCGTTCGATGCCAGGCCATAATCCTCCACCGCGTCCGGATCGCCGGAGTCCACCCGGACCGCGTCGATGTTCAGGTGGACGATATGTTCGGAGCCGAGCTCCTCGATCGAAGTCACCTTTGCCGGTATCGTCTGATACTTGCGGCCGGATTCGAGGCTGCTGTCATAGAGATCCTCCGGCCGTATGCCGAACACGATCTTGCGCCCCTCATAGGACCTCAGGGCGGGCCTGCCAACGAAAGCTGCATCCTGCAGCCGGATCGCGAAGTCACGAAAAATGAGCTCGCCGCCCTTCAGGGTCGCTTCGAAAAGGTTCATCGACGGGGAACCGATGAAGCCGGCGACGAAGGCGTTCACCGGCGATTCATAGAGCCTCTTGGGTGTATCGACCTGCTGCAGCACGCCGCCCTTCAACACCGCGACCCGGTCCCCCATCGTCATCGCTTCGATTTGGTCGTGAGTCACATATATGGTCGTGACGCCGAGCTGCTTTTGCAGGCTGGTGATTTCGGCGCGCATCTGAACGCGCAGTTTCGCGTCCAGATTGGAAAGGGGCTCGTCCATCAGAAAGGCGGCGGGCTCGCGCACCATGGCGCGGCCCATGGCAACCCTTTGACGCTGCCCGCCTGAAAGGTTCGCGGGTTTGCTGTCGAGCAGCGACGTCAGCTGAAGGGTTTTGGCGATCTCGTCCACGCGCTTCTTGCGCTCGGCCTTCGGCTTGCCAGCCAGCCGCATCGAAAAGGCGATGTTTTCGAACACCGTCATGTGCGGGTAGAGCGCGTAGCTCTGGAAGACCATCGCGATGTCGCGGTCCTTGGGCGGCATGTCGACGACGTCGACGCCGCCGATGCGAAGACTGCCGCTCGTGATGTCCTCCAGTCCCGCGATCATCCGCAACGCAGTGGATTTGCCGCAGCCGGACGGGCCGACGAGGATCAGGAACTCGCCGTCCTCGACCGACAGGTTCAATTGGTCGATGGCGTGAAAATTGTTCCCGTAGGTCTTGCAGATATTCTCAAGAATGACTTCTGCCATCTTCCTCCTCCACAAGTCTCAGTTCGACCGCTGACGGAGCGTTCGTAGATGTCAGAAGTTTCGTGACCTGGTCGTTGGTGGGCAGCGCTTCGCGCCCACCACGCCCCGTTACGGACAGGGCTGCCGCCGCGGCCGCGAACGCCACCCGGCCTGCGGTGTCGGCCCCGCGCGTCAATGCATGGGCATAGGCGCCATGAAAGCAGTCACCGGCGCCGGTCGAGTCGACGACGTCAACCCGGTGCGGGGGCAGGTGCCAGAGCCCTGTCTCGTCGCGCCCGCGATAGTAGACGCCCCTGCCGCCATCGGTCAGAACCACGGCGGACCGCGACGGCAACCACAATGCATCGAGCATCTCGGCCGGCGATCGGCGGCCTGTGGCAGTCCGCGCAAAGCCGAGGGGAAGAATGAGATGGTCGCATTGCGCGATCAGCCGCTCCGTGGCTGGGCCGGCGCTCCATTCGATATCGCCGAGAATCGCAAGGCCGAGATCGCGAGCCCGGGCCACGACATCCAGCGACCGGATCGCGTAGCTATCGACGATCAGCGCGGTCGCGCGGCCAAGAATATCGTCCGGAAATTCCGGCGCGGTGCCCAGCATCGCATCGTCGTCATACGCGATGAACCGTTCCCCGTCAGAACCGACGGTGATGCGCGAGCGCACCGGGCGCGCGTCGGGGTGGCGCGGCGCGAATGCGGTTTCAACACCGCTCGCCACGAGATCGCGCAGCGCGGCGTCGTCCGCGCCAGTGCCCAGCCATCCGATGAACCCGGCGGTTCCGCCGAGCCGCGCGACGGCGGCCAGCGCCGTCGCGACATTTCCCCCGAAAGCCCGGGCACTTTGCAGAACCTTCCCCTTGCCCGCCGACAACGGCTGATCGACATAGACGATGTCGTCGATCGCAATAGCGCCGAAGCCGAGGATCGAGGGGACGGCGGGCATCGTTCAGGCACCCGCCTTCGCCAGGGCGTCTTTTGCCGACAGGCCGTCATGGATGACGCCGCGAAAGGCAAGCGCTGCCTTCTGCGGATCGCCATGCCCCCAGAGATTGCGGCCGACCACGGCGCCGCGCGCCCCGGCACGGATGGCGTCCGCCGTCTGCTGAAGCGCGCCGAGCAGCGTATCGGTCTTCGGACCACCCGCGATCACAACGGGCACCGGGCAGGTCCGAACGGTCTCTCGGAACGACTCGAAATCGCCCGTGTAGCCGATCTTGATCACGTCGACACCGGACTCGTAGCCGATGCGCGCCGCATAGGCGATCTCGTCGGGGGTGAAGACGATTTTCGCCCCGTCGGTGAAATCGCGAGGGTAGATATGCGCCACCACCGGCATGCCGTAGCGGGCCGCTGCGTTCACCGAATCGGTCAGCCAGCGTATGTATTTGCCCTCGGTCGCGCCGCGCACCGGAATGGCCACGGCCAATGCATCGGCCCCCGCGCGCACCGCATCCTCGGGCGTTGCGATCAACTCGCTGATGCGATCGTCCAGGGTGAAGCAGCCCGCCTGGATCACCAGCGAAGCCTTGCCCGCATATTGCGGCCACAGATGGCGCGCGGTGCCGGGCTGGATGCTGACATAGTCGGGTTTGCCCGCCATGACGCGTGCGAGCGCACCCGGCAGGTCGGCAAGGCCGCCTTTGCGCACGTCGCCATAGCCGACGAAGTGGTCGACCGCGCCGCCAAAAAGGTTCCCGGATGGGTGCGAGAAGAGGCGCGCAAGACGCACCCTGGTTCCTAGGCTCATGAGTTCAAAATTCCCCAATCGTCTGGTTTCAAAATCCTGCTGCGTCGGCATTTTCACATGCTCTATAAAATTTTTACGCGCGTCAAGAATTAAAATGTTGTATAGCGGCTTTCGACTGTGATCCATTGCTGGCGCCAGGGTGCAGCTAGGCCATGACCGCGTTGGGAGATACGATCTGAAATGCACGGAAAATCAAAGACAAAGCTCGCCATCGGCGTCATCGGATGCGGCAACATCTCGGTGACCTATCTGCGCAATGCGGCTCTGTTCGGCAGGATGGAGTTGGGCGCCTGTGCCGACATTTCCGCCGACATGGCGGCGCTCCGTGCCAAGGAATACGGCCTCCGCGCGCTCTCCGTCGACGAACTGCTAGGCGACCCGGAGATCGACCTCGTCCTCAACCTCACCATCCCCGCGGCGCATTTCGACATCTCGTTTTCGGCGCTGTCGGCGGGCAAGCACGTCTTCACTGAAAAGCCGCTGGCGACCTCGGCCAGCGACGGCCGCCGGCTGGTCGCCGAGGCGAGGGCGCGCGGGTTGCTGCTCGGCGCGGCCCCCGACACCTTCCTCGGCGCCGCTGGGCGCCGTGCGCGCCGCCTGATGGACGAGGGCGCCATCGGCCGGCCGGTGACCGGCACGGCCTTCATGATGGGGCGCGGCATGGAGCACTGGCATCCCAATCCGCAATTCTACTAC
>NZ_RZOT01000148.1:0-11437 GCF_003999085.1 Mesorhizobium sp. M4A.F.Ca.ET.090.04.2.1 | reverse complement strand
AAGGCCAGGGGTGCGCGAGCAAAGGTCTCGTAAAGCGCCGAACCGCTCATTATATGCGTCTCCGGAACCGGAAAATCAAAAAAGCCGCCAAAGCGGCGGCCTTTGCGGCTTATCGTGTTTTTCGGCCATGAAGTCAACGAAAACGTCGCGCATAGGCGCGCGGCATGCCCCTGACGAGACGCCGGTTCATAAGCGGCCGGCAAGTTGGGGAAAACCGGAAAAACCGATTCGTGTTGCCCCGGGGACTCTTGTCACCGAGTCAGCGCATGAGGTATTTGTAGTTGAGAAATAACTAGATTTCGTGCGGCGGACCTAATCACCCGATATATGTGGTGTTGTCTGCCCGGCGGGAGCCGGGACGGGAAGGGATTCCGATCGCCGCACGCCTCAGCAGGAGCGCGGTCTCATGAACTGGACTGACGAGCGGGTAGAACTTCTCAGGAAACTGTGGTCGGAAGGGCTGAGCGCCAGCCAGATTGCGGCACAGCTGGGAGGCGTCAGCCGCAACGCGGTCATCGGCAAGGTGCATCGCCTGAAGCTGTCGGGCCGCGGCCGCGCGACGGCCAGCCCGGCTCGCCAGAAGAAAACCGTGCAGGGATCGTCCATCCAGAAATCGGTATCGCGCGCCGCGACCGCCACGCGCCATGTCACCACCTCGATCGGCGCGACCGCGCTCCAGGCTCAGTTCGACGCCGAGCCTGTGGCGCGCCACTATATCCGCCCGGTGGAAAACGTCGTCGTACCGATCTCGCGGCATCTGCAGCTGGTCGAGCTGACCGAGCGCACCTGCAAATGGCCGAATGGCGACCCGCTGTCGGAAGACTTCAACTTCTGCGGCAACGACGCCGCCGAGACCGGCCCGTACTGCAAATACCACTCTCGCGTCGCGTTCCAGCCGGCGGCGGAGCGGCGCAGAAGCCGCTGAGCAATAGCGAATAGCGAATAGCGAATAGGAACGGCTTGGCTTCTTGTGACAGGGAGCAAGCCATTTTTGGTGTTCTCTATTCGCTACTTTCTATTCGCTGTTCGCTCTCCCTTCACAGCCATCCATTCTTCCTGAACCGCCAGTACAGGAACGAGCAGATCAGCGCGATCGCAACCAGCACGGTCGGGTAGCCATACTCCATGTGCAGTTCCGGCATGTCGTTGAAATTCATGCCGTAGATGCCGGCGAAGGCCGTCGGCACCGCCAGGATGGCGGCCCAGGAGGCGAGTTTTTTCGAGATCGCGGTTTCCTGACTCTGGCCGACCAGAAGACTGGCTTCGAACGCGAAAGCCAGCACCTCGCGCAGGCTGTCGATCTTTTCCTGGACCGTGCGGATATGGTCGGTCACGTCGCGGAACAGCGGGTGCATCGAAGCATTGATCTGCGGCAGGTCGGCGCTGGTCAGCCGGCGGCAGACCTCGACCAGCGGCAGAGCCGCGTTGCGCAGCCGCAGGAGATCGCGGCGCAGCATATAGAGCCGCTCGATGTCGGAGCCGGTCATCGGCCTGAGCAGGACCTTGTCCTCGATCGCCTCGACCTCGTCCTCGATCTGCTCCAGAACCGGCATGTAGTTGTCGACGATGAAGTCGAGAATGGCATAGAGGACGAAGTCCTCGCCCTTGGCGAGCGAATGCGGGCAGGTTTCCCAATGCTGACGGACCGCGGCATAGGATGTCGACGGTCCATGCCTGACGCTGACGATGTAGCCGGCGCCGACGAACAAATGCGTCTCGCCGAAGGTGACGCGGCCGTCGATCAGCTGGGCGGTGCGCGCGACGATGAACAGGGCATCGCCATATTGCTCGATCTTCGGCCGCTGGTGCGGATGCTCGGCATCCTCGATCGCCAGATCGTGCAGATGGAATTGCGCCTGTACGCGCAGCAAAAGATTGCGGTCCGGCTCCAGAAGTCCGATCCAGACGACATGGTCAGGCTTCTTGGCCCAGTCACCGGCCTCCTCGATCGGAATGTCGGCGATGCGGCGGCCGGCCGTATAGACGCTTGACGCGATGATGCCGGACGTCGGCGGCGGGGCCGGAGTGAGGTTCCGAACGTTTTCCATAACAAACTCCTGAGGCACGGCCACTGATCAGGATTCAGGAACGTTCGCGGGAGCTTAGCCTAAATTAGCACGGCGTTCGAGAGGCCATCGTTCACTTCACCGGCAGCGTGCCGGGAACAGCGATCTTGTCCGTCTTGTCACCCTTCGGCCGCTCGGCCGGCATCTGGTCGCCGGTGACGATGTAGTAGATGGTCTCGGCGATGTTGGTGGCGTGGTCACCGATGCGCTCGATGTTCTTGGCGCAGAACAAAAGATGCGTGCAGGGCGTGATGTTGCGCGGATCTTCCATCATGTAGGTCAAAAGCTCGCGAAACAGCGAGGTATACATGGCGTCGATCTGGTCGTCGCGATCGCGCACGAAGCCGATCTTTTCCACCGAGCGCGAGGCGTAGACGTCGAGCACTTCCTTCAGCTGCGTCAGCGCCAGGTCGGCCAGGGCCTCGAGGCCCCGGTACAGGCTGGTCGGCTGGCGTCCGTCGATGACGGCCGCCACCCGCTTGGCGACGTTCTTGCCGAGGTCGCCGACGCGCTCGATGTCGGCGGAGATGCGGATCGCGCCGACGATCTCGCGCAGGTCCGTCGCCATTGGCTGGCGTCTGGCGATGATGACGATCGCCTTGTCGTCGATCTCGCGCTGCCCTTCGTCGAGGGCCTGATCGTCCCGGATGACCTTCTGGGCGAGGCCGGGATCGGCATTGACCAAGGCGGTGATCGCCTGCTCGACCATGCGCTCGGCATGGCCGCCCATCGCAGCGATGCGCTTCGACAGGTATTTCAGCTCTTCGTCATAGGCACTGATGATATGCACGGACTGCATGAACGAATGCCTTCCCGGGGTCTTTTTGACCGAGTCGCTTCCTCAATCTCCCGCTGATACGCCAGCCGGATGACAGAAAGAAGAAACAGCCAGTTAGCAAATAGTACTGACTCAGCGCGCTGGCAAATGGACCGAGAACGCCGCGCCTTTGCCGACTTCCGACTTGATCGACAGCCTGGCATTGTGGCGCGTCAGTATGTGCTTGACGATCGACAGGCCAAGGCCGGTGCCCTTCTGGGTGCGGCTGCTTTCGACGTCGACGCGGTAGAAGCGCTCGGTGATGCGCGGAATGTGTTCTTCGGGGATGCCCGGGCCGTAGTCCCTGATGGTGACGTCGATGCCCGGCTCGGGGCCGGTCCCGTCGCGGGCGATCGACACCGTGACACGCCCGCCCGACTGGCCGTACTTGCAGGCGTTTTCCAGGAGGTTCTCGAAGACCTGGAAAAGCTCGTCACGGTCGCCCGGCACGTCTAGCGGCCCGTCGACGAAGTCGCGCTCGATGACGACGCTGTTCTCACGCGCAAGAGGCGCCAGCGAGTCGATGACGCTGTCGATGGTCTGGCGAAGATCGACCTCGGTTCCCGGCTTCAGGTAGGGCTTCATCTCCAGCCGCGACAGCGACAGGAGATCGTCGATCAGGCGGGCCATGCGGCCGGTCTGGTTCTGCATGATCTGCAGGAACTGGTCGCGCGCCGCCGGATCGCCGCGGGCCGGCCCGCGCAGCGTCTCGATGAAGCCCGAGATCGAGGCAAGCGGCGTGCGCAACTCATGGCTGGCATTGGCGATGAAATCGGCGCGCATCCTGTCGATCCGGCGCGCCTCGCTCTGGTCCTTGAACACCAGCACATAGAGGTCGGTGGCATGGCCGACAGAGGATGCGCTGACACGATAGGCCCGTTCGACCGGCAGCTTCTCGGTGTAGTCGACCATGTCGGATGCGACGGTCCCCGACAGGACGCTGTCCAGCAAGGCCTGCATTTCGGGGGCGCGGAATTTCAGCGACAGCGACATGCCCGGCGCAAGGCCGCCAAAGGCGGCGAAAGCGGCGGCGTTGGCGTGGACGATGGTGGCGGTGCGGTCGAAGATGATCAGCGGATCGGCGACAGCGGCCGCAAGGTATTCGCCAGAAAGCCGCTGCAAGCCGCCTGCTTCCATTGCCGCTGCGTCCTCAGTTGACCGGCGCGGGGCGCCCGACGGCAACAGCGCCGCCGCCACCAGCAGGGCAATCGCCGCCACGAGCACATAGGCCGAAATGCCGGCAAGGCCATAGACGGCGAAAACCGCGACGATGCCGGCGGCAAGCAGCCAGCGACTCCCCCACAGCCGGACGGCCACCGGTTGCGCCGTGCCCTTCTGCTCCGCGTTCAGCTCAGCCATTCGCGCGCTCGCGCCCCATGCCTCTTCCCCGTCGCCGGTCGCGAAAACTTCCGCTGGACCGGCCTGGAGTGCTACAGCGTCATTTGCGCATCCAAACCGGGGCGCGGCGCCGTTGAGGCTCCCAATAGCATGAGTCCGCAAGCTGGAAAGGTTCGTCTCGATGAAAAAAGCCAAGGCAAGTCCCGCCCCGGCACCGGGTCCGCTGAAAATCACGGTCGACGGCAAGGAGCGGGAGTTCGACATCGAGAATCCGGTGCTTCCCGACTGGATCGAGGACAACAAGCTGACCGCCGGCGGCTATCCCTACGACAAGAAGATGAAGAGCGAGGAATATGACGCGACGCTCGAGCAGCTGCAGATCGAGCTGGTCAAGGCGCAGGCCTGGCTGCAGGCGACCGGCAAGCGGGTGATGGCGCTGTTCGAGGGCCGTGACGCCGCCGGCAAGGGCGGCACGATCTTCGTGCTGCGCCAGTACATGAACCCGCGCACCGCGCGCAATGTGGCGCTGACAAAGCCGACGCCGACCGAGCTCGGACAGTGGTATTACCAGCGCTATGTCGCCCATTTCCCGACATCGGGTGAATTCGTGACCTTCGACCGTTCTTGGTACAACCGCGGCGGGGTCGAGCCGGTGATGGGCTTCTGCACGCCCGAGCAGCACGAGAAATTCCTCGGCGAGACGCCGCATTTCGAGCGGATGATCTGCAACGAAGGCATCCACTTCTTCAAATTCTGGCTGAACATCGGCCGTGAAACCCAGCTCGAACGTTTCCACGACCGCCGCTGGAGCCCGCTGAAGAACTGGAAGTTCTCGCCGATCGACGTCGCAGGCATCAACAAATGGGACGACTACACGAAGGCGCGCGACCTCATGGTCGAACGCACGCACAAGGAGTTCGCGCCCTGGATCGTCGTGCGGGCCAACGACAAGCGACGGGCGCGGCTGGCTGTGATCAGGCGCATCCTGTCGTCGCTGCCCTATGACGGGCGCGACCTCGAAATCGTCGGCAAGGAAGACAAGAAGATCATCGGCGAAGGGCCATCATTCCTGGAGAAGTAGGTCCCATTTCGCCGACGATACGGGGCTGGCGGTCCTAGAGCCGGATGATTTCAGGTCGAATCGACCTGAAATCTGAATCCGGCTCTAAATCAAAGAGATAGAGCATGATGTCGTCCGAAAACCGCGTCACACTTTTCGGCATCATGCTCTAGGCCGCCAGCCGGGCGATGCGCTGCAGCCGCTTCAGGGTGGTGTCGTCCTGCAGCGCCTGCTGGAACAGCGATATCTCCTGGTCGATGCGGTCGCAGAGCGCGTTGGTGTCGCCCTTGAGCAGGCCGCGCGTCTGCAGGAGGGCTGCGACCGGCTTCTTGGCAAGCTGCCTTGCCCTGAGAAGGGCCGCGTCCTCGGCGCTGCCGTCGGCGACGATCTCGCCGACCAGCCCGAGCGCCTTGGCATCCTCGGCATGAAGGGTGTCGCCCAGGCAGAAGAAGCGGAAGGCGCCGGCATAGCCGAGCTTCTGCGGCGCCAGGATGCTGGTTGCCGCGTCCGGCACCAGGCCGAAATCGACAAACGGCACCCGGAACGTGCTTGCGCTCGAGGCGATGACCATGTCGCAGTGGAACAGGATGGTGCAGCCGACACCGACGGCATCGCCGTCGACGCAGGCGAGCACCGGTTTCGGAAAGGTGGCCAGCGTGCGGAACATGTCGGTGACGGCAGCGATCAGCTCTCGATGCTTGGTGGCGTCGAGGAACTCGGAGAAATCGCCGCCAAGGCAGAAGCAGCCTGCCAGGCCGCGCAGCACGACGACGCGCACGTCATCGTTGACGGCGGCTTCGTGGAAGGTCCTGGCCAGGCTGGCATAGGCGCGCCTGTCCAGGACCGGCCGGCCATCATGCGAGGAAACGGTGACGACCAGCGTGTGGCCGCGTAATTCTGGTTGCGGGTGGATACTCATAACAAACTCCAATCACGATGCCTGCCGCAGGCCGAGCCTGTCGGGATAGCCCCTTGCCAGCACAGGGGCGAAATGATTGCGGCGCGCGCGCACCACGTCCAATGTGTGTTCGGTGAAGGTGAGCAGCGTGGCCACGACTTGTTGATTGCCGTAGGTACGCTGGTAGCCAAGCGGGGTCGCCAGGAAATGCAGTTGCAGCGCGCGCAGGACCCACATCGGCTCAAACTCGATGATGACCTGGTTGACGTTGCGCTTGAGTCCCCATTCGACGAAGCCGGCGATCAGCTCGGTGCCGACCGTCGACACGCCGCGCTTGCCATCACGGAAGCCCGGCGCCACGGCATAGCGCGTCAGCTCCCAGATGCGAGGCCCCGAGGGCGGCGTGCCTTCATAGAGATCCTGCAGCACCTCGGTCAGGAGATGGGCCCGGGTCGTCGGCAACATCCGCTGATAGCCGGCAAGCTCGCCGTTGCGGATGACGAGCTGGTGCACCGCCTCGTCATGGTCGAACTGGTCGATCTCGAGGCCGTCGGGGCGTTCGAGATCGGTCCAGCCCATCTCCTCGACGAAGATCTTGTAGCGCAACCGGTGGACGGCTTCCCAAAGGTCGGGGCGCTCCATCAATTCCTGGGTTGTTAGGGAAAAAAGCATTAGCCGTCTCCTGTGTCCAAAAAGGAAGATACGGCCGGGCATTCCCGAAAAAATTACGCGATCGCGTAGGCAAGAATTTCTAGGCCGGCACGGCCGACCTAGCTAATATAGCCGCGCCTAATCGCTTCCGCGACGGCTTGCACCCTGTTGACGGCACCGAGTTTGCTTTTGGCGTTAAGAAGGTGTTTCTCGGAAGTGTGTTCCGAGATGCCTAGAATTTGAGATATTTCCCATTCGGACTTGCCGACGGCGGCCCATTGCAGGCATTCGCGTTCGCGCGGAGTCAATTCAATATGATCGATGGTCTTGGCGGCCATGGTGTGAATTTGCATGGCGCGGCCGATCGCATAGGTCGCCACCAGCGACACGATTCCGAACTCCGACTCGGACAATTCAACGGCCTCGCCGCCCAGCGACACCATGACGATCTGGCCGTCGAGCGTGATCAGCGGAAAAGCCAGGCCGTCGCGCAGCTTGAATTCCCTGGCGTCGCCCATCACCTCGCCGCTGCTCTTGTCGATGCGGATGCCTTCCGAAGCCTCCCGCCACTGGAACGGCGCCTGAAGCTGCTTCATGTGACTGACGACGGGATCGTGATCGACGTAGTTGCGCGCCACATAGCGCTCCAGCCACTCGCCCGGCCAGTCGCAGAGCAGGACGTGGTCTTTCTGCTGGCCGCGCGGCGTGCCCGGATGCGGAACCGTTCCAGCCATCAACGCCGTCAGGCCGAAGTTCGACGTGACGCCAAGCAGCCTTTCACAAACCGCGGCCGCCGTGTTGGCGTGCTGCAGCTGATCGATGTATTCCAGTGTGCGATCAAAATGACCCATCGCAACATCTACCCCATGTTGCCTTCCGCATCAGAGATCGATGGTAGATGCCTGACCCGCGCTTCGCCATCAACCCCGGATTGCAAAGCTGCGCCGCTTTCGTGACCGGCTGATTGCCCCCTTTCAGCCGGCACCGCGGAGCTATTTGCAAACTCCCTAAACCATACGCTTAAATTCACAGGTTGAAATCAAAAACCATTGTGCCGGCGTGATTTTCGTACGAAAAGCCCAAAGACATGACTGGGCGGAGTCTTCTTGTGACATTGCGGCGGATAGTTATCGCCCTGTCGATGCTGGTGGCGGCGCAGTCTTTTGCCGGCATGACATTTGCCGCCGAGCCGCAGGTGCCGGTGCTCTGGGACGCCAAGGAGCGGCTGCCGAAGCCGGACCTCTCGGCGCTGCCGCGCCTCAGATTCCTCACCACCACCGATTTCCCGCCGTTCAACTTCCTGGATGGCGGCGGCAGGCTGTCCGGTTTCCATGTCGACCTGGCACGGGCGATCTGCGCCGAGCTCGGCATCGCCGAGAAGTGCCAGATCCAGGCGCTGCCCTGGGGCGAGCTCGACGAGGCGCTGCAGAAGGGCGAAGGCGAGGCGATCATCGCCGGCATCGCCGCGACAGCTGAAACGCGGTCCAAATACGCCTTCTCGCGATCGTACCTGCAGTTTCCGGCGCGCTTCATCATGCCGAAGGCGAAGGCCTTTACCGAACCGATCCTCGACAAGCTACGCAGCAAGCGCGTCGGCGTCGTTGCCGGCTCGGCGCATGAAAAGATGCTGCGCGACTATTTCGGCACCGTCCAGGTCGTCCCCTTCGACACGCCGGAAACGCTCTACGGGGACCTCAAGGCCGGCAAGATCGATGCCGCCTTCGGCGACGGCATGCGCTTTGCCTTTTGGCTAGGCGGCACCGACGCGGCCGGCTGCTGCCGCTTCGCCGGCGGGCCGTACCTGGCGCCCGAATATCTGGGCTCGGGCATGGCGATCGCCACGAGGGCCGGCGATCCGGCGCTGGCGGCGGCCATGGACTATGCACTGCAGGAGATTTCGGTGAAGGGCACCTTCGCCGAATTCTATCTGCGCTATTTTCCGGTCAGCTTCTTCTGAGGACTGCAGCACGGCCAGGGTTTGCTGAGATTCAGGTCAGGACGAGCCGAAGTGGTGGGTTCCGAGAATCGGAGCGGACTAAAAGTACGTGAGCACCGGAAGCGCAGGAAACCGCCATTTGCAGGCCGGCCTCACCTGAATATCAACAAAGCCTAGGTGAGTGTGCGCAGGCGCGCCTTGGCCGCGCGGGCGATGGCCGCGACAGTCAGCGTGTCGAGATCGAGCTTGAGGCGGATGAGCTGCAGCACTCGCACCTCCTCCATGCGCATTTCGAGATCAACGGCGGCGACCTCGAAAGCGGCGGCATAGGCGGTGTCGCGCAGCCGCTCCGGCAGCGCCCCTGCAACGAGTTCGAGCACGCCTTCCAGCCCGTCCTCGTCGTGCAAAGCCTTCTGGCAGGCCTGGGCAACCGCCACCAGCCTGTCCTGGTTGAAATCCACAAACACCGGCCATGAACGGACGACGTCGCCGATGCGTGCAAGCTCGACATCGGTCATGTCGCGGTCGGAAGCCGAAGTGATGACCATGAGGTAGATCAGGGCTTCGTGTGGCGTCAAAGGCATTCAAAACTCCATGATGATAGGCCCGAAGGTAGGGTCGCCACGTGGGCGCCGCAAGGAAAACCACCGCAAATCGTTGACGCTCCGGCTAGTGACGCCTAGAGACCGGTTGAAAACCTACTTGCCGCGAAGGCCGGCACATGACGTGGAAGCAGTGATATGACGGGATCAAACACCATCGATCTCAATCCCGAGATGCTGGCGGCGGCTGCCGAAAGCAAGGCCTGGCCGTTCGAGGAAGCCAAAAAGATCATCGCGCGCTACAAGGACGCCGACTTTCCCGAGACGGTGCTGTTCGAAACCGGCTACGGCCCGTCCGGCCTGCCGCATATCGGCACGTTCGGCGAGGTGGCGCGCACGACCATGGTGCGGCATGCCTTCCGGGTGCTGACCGAAGACAAGGTCAAGACCAAGCTGCTCTGCTTCTCCGACGACATGGACGGCATGCGCAAGATCCCCGACAACGTGCCGGATCGCGACGCGCTGGGGCCATACCTGCACATGCCGCTTACGTCGGTGCCCAACCCGTTCGGGGGCGACTATGCCAGCTTCGCCGACCACAACAACGCAATGCTGTGCCGCTTCCTCGACACGTTCGGCTTCGACTACGAGTTCGCCAGCGCGACGCAGTACTACAAGTCAGGCCGCTTCGACGAGGTGCTGCTGCGCGCCGCCGAGCGCTATGACGAGATCATGGCGGTGATGCTGCCGACGCTGGGCGAAGAGCGCCAGGCGACCTATAGCCCGTTCCTGCCGATCTCGCCGAAGAGCGGCCGCGTGCTCTATGTGCCGATGAAGCATGTCGACGCAAAAGCCGGCACCGTCACCTTCGATGACGAAGGCACCGAGACCACGCTCTCGATCAGGGGCGGCAAGGTCAAGCTGCAGTGGAAGCCGGATTTCGGCATGCGCTGGGCCGCGCTCGGCGTCGATTTCGAGATGTTCGGCAAGGATCACCAGACCAATGCGGTGATCTACGACCGCATCTGCAACATCCTCGGCGGACGCGCGCCGGAGCATTTCGTCTACGAGTTGTTCCTCGACGAGAACGGCCAGAAGATCTCGAAGTCGAAGGGCAACGGACTGACCATCGACGAATGGCTGACTTATGCTCCGACCGAGAGCCTCGGGCTATACATGTACCAGCGGCCGCGGCAGGCCAAGAAGCTCTATTTCGACGTCATCCCGAAGGCAGTCGACGAATATTACAGCTTCCTCGGCGCCTACTCCCGGCAGGACTGGAAGGAGCGGCTCGGTAATCCGGTCTGGCACATGCATGACGGCAACCCGCCGGCCATCGACCTGCCGGTGCCGTTCGCGCTGCTGCTCAACCTGGTCAGCGCCTCGAACGCGCATGACAAGGCAGTGCTGTGGGGCTTCATCTCTCGACACGCGCCGGGCGTGACGCCGGCGACGCATCCTGAGCTTGATCGGTTGACGGGCTACGCGATCCGCTACTTCGACGATTTCGTGAAACCGACCAAGGTTTTCCGCGCCGCCGACGAGGTAGAGCGCGATGCACTGGCGAAGCTTTCCGACGCGCTCGGCGCGCTGCCGCAGGGCGCCGACGGCGAGGCGATCCAGAACGCGGCGCTCAACGTGGCGCGCCGGATCGAGCGCTATCAGGATCATTCCAAGCAGAGTCCCGAAGGCGGGCCGGGTGTTTCCGTCGCCTTCTTCCAGATGATCTACCAGGTGCTGATCGGGCAGGAGCGCGGACCGCGTTTCGGCTCCTTCGCCGCGCTCTACGGCATCGCCGAGACGCGGGCGCTCATTGAGCGGGCGCTGGCTGGTCAGCTAGCGGCGTAAGGACGCCATCTTCCGTCGGCAAGATCGAATCTGGCGCGGCGGGCGCGGGAGCCGTCGCTTCCGGCAGCGACGGCAGGCCGCCAAGGTTCGGGGCGTGCCCGAAAATGCCTTTCTTCTCCGAGCGTGCCTTGTCGCCGGCCTCGACAAAGGGGCCTCCCGTGGCGGCGCGCGCCCAGCCGCTCTCGACCAGCCACTGGCCAATATCCTGATTACCGACACGGCATTCGGCGGAGATGAGGTCGCGGCCGCCGCCTTCCGGCGGCACGATGCAGGCTATCGCC
>NZ_RZOT01000147.1:0-11515 GCF_003999085.1 Mesorhizobium sp. M4A.F.Ca.ET.090.04.2.1 | reverse complement strand
GCCATGGGGTACTTATACGGTCCTCGAGGAAGGCGAGCGCTTCAAGATCAAGCGCATCGAGGTCAAGCCTGGCCGGCGCCTGAGCCTGCAGATGCATCACCATCGTTCGGAACACTGGGTCGTGGTCAGCGGCACGGCCAAGATAATCAATGGCGACGAGGAACTGCTCCTGGCGACCAATCAGTCGACCTACATTCCTTGTGGCCATAAGCATCGGCTTGAAAACCCGGGCAAGATCGACCTGGTGATTATCGAAGTCCAGAGTGGCGACTATCTGGGCGAGGATGACATCGTGCGCTTTGACGACGTATACGGTCGCGCCTGACAATTTCATTGGCTCGCCGGGCTGGGGCGGGCAACATCGGCAACACGGGCTTGGGTGGAGCAATCATCGGACACATCGAGAGCATTGATGACAAAAACAGCATTGATAACGGGCGTCACCGGACAGGACGGCGCCTATCTGGCGGAACTGCTGCTCGCCAAAGGCTATGAGGTCCACGGACTTGCGCGGCGATCGAGCACGGCCGACGTCAACACGACACGCCTGAAATGGCTCGGTATCGAGAAGGACGTCAGGATCGTCGACGGAAACCTGACGGATCTTTCCGGCCTGGCCCGAACGATGCGCGACATCAGGCCGGACGAGGTCTACAATCTTGCCGCCCAGTCCTTCGTCAAGTCATCGTGGCAGCAGCCGATCCTGACGGGCAACGTCACCGGCATCGGCGTGACCAACGTGCTTGAGGCGCTTCGCCTCGAAATCCCCGAGGCGCGCTTCTATCAGGCCTCGTCGTCGGAGATGTACGGCCTTATCCAGGAGCCAATGCAGTCGGAAACGACCCCCTTCCATCCCCGCTCGCCCTATGCGGTGGCGAAGCTCTATGGCCACTGGATCACCATCAACTACCGCGAAAGCTTCGGCCTGCATGCCTCGAGCGGCATTCTGTTCAACCACGAATCGCCGCTGCGCGGCATCGAGTTCGTGACACGCAAGGTCACGGATGCGGTCGCGCGGATCAAGAAGGGCCTGTCCAGGGAATTGCGGCTCGGCAATATCGACGCCAAGCGCGACTGGGGCCACTCCAAAGACTATGTCCGCGCCATGTGGCTGATGGTGCAGCAGGATGTGGCGGACGACTATGTCGTGGCCACCGGCAGGACGACGACCGTGCGCGACATGTGCCGCATCGCCTTCGAGCATGTGGGACTCAACATCGAGGACCATCTGGTCATCGACCCCGACCTGTTCAGGCCCGCCGAAGTCGAAATCCTGCTCGGAAATCCGGCAAAGGCAAAGGCCAAGCTGGGGTGGGAAGCGACGATTTCGCTGGAAGACATGATCCGGGAAATGGTGGATGCCGACCTTGAACGTCACACCAACCAGCCCGCACGCTAGGTCGAGCAGAGAGCCCTTTGCGTAATGGTCGATAGCTTGACGCATCGCATTCTGATCACCGGGGCAAGCGGCTTTGTCGGCTCGGCGCTGTTACAGCTGCTCGCGCGAGACCATGGCAAGTGCGAGGTGTTCGCCTTCGGCCACGGCAAGGGGCAGATGAACCCGATCGACCTCATGGACAGGAGCGCGGTCGAGGCAGCGATCCGAAAGACCCGTCCAACAGCGCTTGTGCACCTGGCGGCGGTGGCGGCGCCGGCGGATGCGCGCAACGCGCCGCGACATGCATGGGACGTCAACGTGACGGGGACGATGAACCTCGCCGAATCGGCGATGCGCCATGCTCCGGAGGCCAGGTTCGTCTATGTCGGCAGTTCGGAAGCCTATGGAGCATCGTTCCAAAGTGCTGCCGGCCGGCCGGTGACGGAAAGCGAACCGCTTCGGCCGACGACGGTGTACGGCGCCACCAAGGCCGCCGCGGACCTGATGATCGGGCAGATGGCCTATGACGGGCTGCGGGCAGTCCGCTGCCGGCCGTTCAACCATACCGGCCCCGGCCAGTCCGACGCCTATGTGGTTCCCGCTTTCGCGCGCCAGGTGGCGGAGATCGTGGCGGGTAAAAGCGAGCCGGTCATCCATGTGGGGAATCTGGAGGTCGAGCGGGATTTCCTCGACGTCCGCGACGTCGTGCGCGCCTATGCGCGTCTGGCCATGGTCGACGTCGATGCCGAACCGGACTGTGTCTTCAACATAGCGTCCGGACGCCCCCGCAAGATCCGGGATATCCTCGACATGCTTATCGCGCGGTCGGGCATCGATATCGAGGTGCGCACGGATCCGGAAAGACTGCGGCTCAACGATACGCCCTTCGCATGCGGTGATGCATCGAAGGCGCGCGACAGGCTGAACTGGAGGCCCATGGTGCCATTCGAGCAGACAATCGCCGACGTTTTCGGCTATTGGCGGCGGATGTGCGGCGCCCGTTGAATGCACGCAATCCGGGGCGGCCGGCATAGTTTCCCGCGGAGGCTCATCAACTTGATGTCCACAGGGCAATAATGTATCGAACCTCGCACACAGCCGGGCCTGGGCAGGACAAACGATCGGGACATATGCTGCCGACTAAAACGGGCTTCCTTGCAGATGCGTTCGCCGACATAGGCGCGGCGCTGACGAAACATCACCTCGCGACGACTTTCAGCTGGCAGGACGTGGCCCAGCGCTATCGCCGTTCGCGTGTCGGGGTGTTCTGGCTGACCATCAACATGGGCGTCCTGATCGGCGCGCTCGGGTTCCTCTTCGGCACGCTGTTCCGCACACCCCTGGAGGAGTTTCTCCCCTACATTTGCGTCAGCCTGATCTTCTGGGGATTCATCGCGACGTCGATCAACGAGGGGTGCATCGCCTTTGTCGGCGCCGAGGGCATCATCCTTCAGGTGCGCATGCCACTGTTCACGCATGTGTTGCGGACGCTCTACCGCAACGCAATCATCCTCGGCCACAACATCCTGATATACCCCCTCGTCCTGCTGGCCGTCGGGCGCTGGCCGACATGGCACGTCTTCCTGGCGCTGCCTGGCTTTGTCATTTTGTCGCTCAATCTGCTTTGGATCATGCTCATCCTGGCGGTGTTGTGCGCGCGCTACCGCGACATGACGCAGGTGATGCAGAACCTCCTGCAGGTCGTCATGTACCTGACCCCGGTGATGTGGATGCCGCAAACGCTTCCGGACGGCTTCTCGCAGCGGCTGGTGGAGCTTAATCCCTTCTACCATCTGATCAGCGTCGTGCGGGACCCGCTTCTGGGCGAATTGCCGTCCGCGATCAGCTGGATGGCGTGCGTCGTGTTCGCGGTCGTCGGCTGGATGGCCGCCCTCGCCCTGTTTGGCAGCTATCGTCATCGCATCCCCTATT
Organism: Mesorhizobium sp. M4A.F.Ca.ET.090.04.2.1; assembly: GCF_003999085.1. Lineage (NCBI taxonomy): Bacteria > Pseudomonadati > Pseudomonadota > Alphaproteobacteria > Hyphomicrobiales > Phyllobacteriaceae > Mesorhizobium > Mesorhizobium sp. M4A.F.Ca.ET.090.04.2.1. The sequence goes on along the minus strand of NZ_RZOT01000147.1, from coordinate 8,205 downwards.
GGCTCTGAACAACCGCTATGGCTTCCATCACATTGACCGGCGTCTCGGTCGAATTTCCGGTGTTCAACGCGGCAAGCCGCTCCCTCAAGAACAGGGTGCTCAGTGTCGCGACCGGCGGCGCGATCGACCGCCGTGGGGATGGCCATGTCATCGTGCGCGGCCTCGAGGATGTCAGTTTTTCCCTGCGGGAGGGCGACCGGATCGGCCTTGTCGGCCACAACGGCGCCGGCAAGACGACGCTGCTTCGCGTCCTGTCGGGCATCTACAAGCCAACGAGCGGATCCGCCTTGATCCAAGGCGAATGCGTGTCGCTCATCAATATCTCGCTGGGCATTGATCCGGAAGCAACGGGCCGCGAAAACATCAGGTTGCGCGCAGCGATGATGGGCATGCGTCCGGAAGAATTGCGGGAGCAGTATGACGAGATCGCCGAGTTCACCGGATTGGGCGACTTCCTCGACATGCCATTCCGGACCTATTCGTCCGGCATGCAGCTTCGCCTGGCATTCTCAACGTCCACCGCGATCCGGCCGGAGATACTCGTGATGGACGAATGGCTTTCGACCGGCGACGAGGATTTCAAGCACAAGGCCGACAAGCGGCTGCGCGAGATCGTCGACACGACCAAGATTCTCGTCCTTGCAAGCCACTCGCGCGAACTGCTGCAGAACAATTGCAACCGAATCCTGTGGATGGAACACGGCCGCGTGCTGATGGACGGCCCTGCCAATGAGGTGCTCCCGGCCTATTTTGGTTGAAGCCCATGGCGCGTGCGCTAGATGTGAGGTCTTGCATTTTTAGGCAATTCCGGACGGAAAACCGCTTCGCACTTTTCCCGGGATTACGCTAAGGCCAATCGACTTTCGGGACCCTAATCTTACGTCGATTGATTTCAGTATCAGATTTAGGGGGCGCACCCATGGACAGCAACGAGCACGGTTGGTGGCGCGGCAAGAAGGCGGCGCTGGTCGTTGCCCATCCGGGGCATGAGCTGCGGGTCCACCATTGGATGGAGACGGCCAAGCCCCTGGTCCTCGTGCTGACCGACGGCTCGGGCCATCTCGGTGTTGGCAGGCTCGACCGCACGGCCGAAGTCCTGGCCGGCGCCGGCGCGCGCCCGGCGGCGGCGTTCTTCGGCAAGATGGCGGACCGGGATCTCTACCGGGCTATCCTGGCCGGCGAAGCGGAGACATTCCAGCAGCTCGTTGACGAAATGATCACGGTTCTCGCCGGCGAAGCGATCGACTATGTCGCCGCCGACGCGGTCGAAGGGTTCAATCCGGGGCACGACGTCTGCCGGCTGCTCGTCAATGCGGCGCTGGCGAAATTGTGCGACCAAGACGGCCGTGAGCTGCCCAATCTCGAATTCCCGCTGGAGGCGGGCGCCCTCAGGCGCGAGACAACCTCGCGGGGCGGGATCGAGCTTCACCTCGACGCCGGGGCGTTCGATCGAAAGCTTGGGGCCATAGCCAATTATCCGGAATTGACCGAAGAGGCCGACCGCCTGCGCGCGGCGCACGGCCTTGCGAGCCTCGGCGTGGAGCGCCTCAGCCCGGTCGACTATCATCTGGACATTTCGGAATGCTCCGAGCAGCCGCCGGCCTATGAGCGTTGGGGCGAGCAGCGGGTCCAAAGCGGCTACTACAAGACAGTGCTGCGCTTCAAGGAGCACGTCGAGCCGCTGGCCAGGCAACTGGCGCCATGAATCCCGGGCGCGAGCGCCGGCAGAAAGTAAGCCAGCAGCTCATCCGCCAAGTTCGATCAGGCGCAGTCCCAGCCCAAGCCGTCGTTCATCGCTCGACAGGCCGAGTTGGCGTGGACTTGCCGGATTTTCGATCCGAAGGCCGATGGTTAGATGCCGGGCGAGCAAGGAACCGGGCGGCAGCGCCACCTTCCAGTCTTGCCGCGCCGCGAACAGCCGTCGTTCAATGGACGTTCCGTTGATGAAAAGCTCGGCGGCGACTTCCGAGCGGTGCGCATGAAGGAAAGGCTCCAGAACCAGCCTGAGCGAGGTTGGCGCAGGGCCGTAGGCTATCTCGAATTCGACCATCGCCAGTTCGCCGTCGGTCCACACGCCCCAGGATTCAACCGCGCCGAACCCCGTCAGGCGCACAAATTTTTCGGGCTCGTCCGCCAGCGCCAATGAAACCGGCTCGTTCGCCTTGACCGGTTCCAGCCCGGCCGGCAAGCGCGCCAGCCGCGTCAGAAGCTCCTCGCGCTCCGCCATCCACGGCCATGCCGGCCGCCCCGGCTTCGGCAGCCAGGTCTGCATATGACGCGCCAAAGAGAGGTTCGACGCGTAGCTGGCCGCAGGCGCGGCGCGATGTTGACCGATCGCCTCGCCATAGAGCGACAGGCAGGCGTCCAACCATTTTGACAGGCTTGCCTCCTGGCGCGTTCGCCTCGAGATTTCGGCTGCGTCGGCTGCATCGTAGCGATCGATCTCGGCCGCGATCGCCTTGGGCGAGAGGCGCTGCTGCAGCGCCCGCAGTCCGAAGTTGCGCCGCCGCCATGTATCCCAGTTCTCGGAGCGAGCCATTCCAGCGAGGCCGCGACCGTCGCAAACGATGACCGCGCGGCCGCAGGCCATGGCTTCGAGGGCGCTGAGCGCGGACGCGAAGGCGAGATCGTATTGCGGCAGCAGGGTTTCGGGCTCGTCGACGATGTTGCCTACGGCTTCTCCTATCACATCCAGCTCGATGCCCCGCTTCTCGCAGGCTGCCCGCACCGCGCTCAGATGCTGCGCGTTCTTGGCGAAAGCCAGGGCGCGGCGCGGACGTCCCGGCAGCGGCGGCCCAGGCGCGAAACGGTCAGTGTCGACGGCGTTGAGCAGCGTGACGATGCGGTCGGCCGGAATGCCCGCTTCGGACTGCAGCCGCTCGGCAACCGTATCGTCGACGGCGACATATTTGCGGACATTGGCGAGAAGCGGCGGCGCGCTGTGCCAGGCGACGAAATCGTGGGTGAAGTAAACGATGGGAGCATTCGGGAAGCGCGCCGCGGCGATTGCGGTGACCTGGGTGTGGTTGCCGTGGATGATGTCGACCTCCGCGGCGATGGTCGAGATGTCGTCAGTGACGGGAATGCCGCGCGCCCGGATCTCCTGGGCGATCGGTCCCAACTCGGGCGCATAGACGATCGGCCTGTGCCCTGCGCGCATGAGGGCGAATGCGAGCTCCCGGGTGACGATCTCGGTTCCCGAACGGCCCGTCAGATATATGTTGGCGATCAGGATCGACAGCGGGTGTCTGAGTATCATGGGTAGGCAGACTTCCTTACACGTTTGCGCGGCCTGTCCGGGGGTGCGCGGCGCCCCGCCCGGCTCTATAGCCCATCAATGCTTTTGGATCGCCGAATTCTTTGGCGAGGCCCTTGCACAGGTTGCGGCCCAATCCTCGGAATCCGCCATTGTCGTGGCGTGCACCGCATGCCATACCCCCCAGGGCGGCGGCAGGCGCTTGGCGGAGCTGACGCCAAGCAGCGGCGAGAGTGAGATGTTTGGTTCTGCAGCAGAAGTGCGAACCAAGGCGGCAGCTTTGGAATCCGTGACGTTTATAGATGGCGACAGTGCTCAAGGCTTTGTCGTCATCCCTCCGGACCGTCCCGTTACTGCCGGGACGGGCTGCGTAGAACACGCGCTCGAAATTGCCCGATGAAAAAGAATTTTGAGGAACTATACAAGGCTTTCGAGGATCGCTTTCGCGGTTCGAGGGAACTCGTCAAGGAACGGCTGAAGGTCTACCAACCCCTTTTGGCGCAAGTGCCGCGACAGGCGGAAGGGCCGTGCCTCGCGATCGATCTCGGCTGCGGGCGCGGCGAGTGGCTGGAGGTGCTTGGCGAGGCCGGGCTGGAAGCGGTTGGCGTGGATACGAACGCGCGCATGGCGCAGGAAGCCACCGACCGTGGCCACAAGATCGAACTGCAGGACGCGCTCGAATATCTCGGCGGCAGGCCGGATAGCAGCGTTGCGGTCGTTTCGGCATTCCACATGGTCGAGCATGTGCCGACCGACTATCTGATAGAGCTGCTGGATGAATGCCGCAGAGTGCTGATCGACGACGGCCTGCTGATCCTGGAAACGCCCAACCCGGAAAACATCTCGGTCGGCACGCATACTTTCCATCTCGACCCAACGCACAAAAGCCCGCTGCCACCGGCTCTGCTCGAATTCCTGGTGGGACAGGCCGGCTTCGCCGAAACAGCGATCCTCAGGCTGAACGGCGCGCCGATGATCGAGGCAGGGCCGATCGAGCGCAGCCTTCATCTCATGTTCGAGGTGGCGCGCGACTATGCCTGCCTGGCAAGAAAGCGTGCGGCGGAGGGATCCGAGGCCCTCGCGGCATTTGTAGGAACCGCAACGCAGCAGCCGCCCGCCGACATGGCACAGATCAAGCAGTGGCTCCGTTCGGCCGATGACGAGATCGTCAGCTTGTCGGACGGCTTCAAGGCGACGATGGCCTCGACTGCGCAGCAAATTCAGCAACTGACCGACAATCTCGCCGCCCAGTCGGAGATGATGCGTGCGGGAAATACGGCGCTCACGAACACGGTTGCCGCTCTCGGCAAGCAACTGAAGGACATCATCAAGGACAGGGCCGTGACCGCGCGCGACGCGGAGATCGAGCGTCTTCGCCAACAAATTGCCGAGCAGGAAATCGCGAGCAGGGAGCAGGTCGGCTCCAAGGAAGCCTCCATCCAGGAACGGGACGCCGAAATCGCCCGCTTGCGTGACAGGGAGACGGGGCTTGCCGAACAGGTCGAGCAACTGTCGAGCCTGACGGATGCCTTCAGGAATTCGACGTCGTGGAGACTTGCGGCTCCCTTGCGGGGGATGAAGCAGCTGTACCGTACAGTTCTCGGGCAGCCGAGGGACCATGCCTTTCCCGGCGCCCCCCTTCGCCGACCCGCCAGGGCAAACGCCAGGCTCGTGATGCAACATGGCCTGCTGTGGTTGCGCCGAAGGCCGCGCGCCGCCGCGTTCGTGCAGCGCATGGTCAGAATTGCCCCGCCGCTCGAGCGCCGCCTGCTGACCTTCGCCCGCACCAATGGAGGCTTGGTGACCATAGACACAGGCTGGACGCTCGAACCCGATCCCGCTGTCCTGCAGGCCTGGAGCAAGCGTCTCAGCTCCGGAATGTCGACATGACCAGCGAGCCATTGAAGCTGTGGATCGACGGCCAGTGCCTGCAGACGCATAGCCGGATGCGCGGCATTGGACGCTACGTCCTGGATCTGCTGCGCAGTCTTTCCACCCATGAGAACGACATCGAACTGCAGGTCTCGCTCAATGCCGCGATGGCCGATAGCGCAATGGCCGCGCGGTCGCTGCTTGCGGACATCGTTCCGGCGGAGCGTATTCACGTCTGGCACGGGAAAGCCGAGGGGGGCGAAGCCGACTTCGGATTCACGCCATGGCGCAAGCGCAGCGAAATAGCCCTTGTCCACCACGTCAATCAACTCAATCCGGACGTCGCCCTCTCCGCCAGTCCTTTCGAGGGTGCCCTGGACCCCGCGGTTCCCTACCTCGGCGGCCCCCTGGCGACAGTCAGAACGGCGGCCATATTCTATGACGCGATCCCGTTCCGGTTTCCCGACAAATATATGCGGGACCCCCGCCGGCAGGAATATTTCAATCGCCGCCTCTCCAGCTACAGGGACTTCGATCTCGCTTTCACGATTTCCGATTTTTCTTCCGGCGAATTGCGTCATTTCGTCAATACGACAAACGACCTGTACATCGGGACCGGAATATCGAACAGGTTCGTCGAGCTGATCGACGACAGCACGGAGCGCAACGATATCGCGGGCGAATACCTCCTTTACGTGGGCGGATTCGACTGGCGCAAGAACATCGCCATCGTTCCGGCCGCCTTGTGCATGATCTCCAAACCGTTGCGGGAAAAGCTGAAGTTCGTCATCGCCGGCGACGTCGGGCCTGTCGAGGAAGGCGAGTTGCGCAACGTATGGGCATCCTGTGGTTTGCCGGCCGACGGGATCGTGTTTGCCGGCGCGGTCGATGACCGCACGCTGGTTGGCCTCTACAAGGAGGCTCTTGCCCTGGTGCAACCCTCCTTCATGGAGGGTTTCGGACTGACGGCGCTGGAAGCGATCGCCTGCGGAACACCCGCGATAGCGGCCAGGGCCGGCGCGCTTCCGGAAATCGTCGGGGATGACGCGCTGCTCTTCGATCCCGCATCGCCCTCGGACCTCGCCGAAAAGATCGAAGCCGTCGCTGTAGGCAAGCCCAACACGCGCAAACTGAAGGAGCTGGCGCGGGACAGGATAGACGCTTTCAGCTGGAGCCGGGTTTCGGAGCGTGTCGTTGAGGGTCTGCGAGGCCTGGAACGTCGACCGGCACCGCCGCCGCGGTTCGGATTGGTCGAGGCACTCGCGGTCAGGAAAGATGAAGAGCGGGACGTCGCGACCTTGATGGCGCTCGCCGAGCCCGAACTCATCAGGCCGAGGCTGCTGGTGGATGCGAGCTCGACACTGATCGACGACGGCAAGAGCGGCATTCAACGGGTCGTTCGGCGGATCTGCGAAAACATGTTTCCGCGCCGAGCGAAGAACGAGGGCAAGTACATCTCGTTCTGTGACGACGAATCCGGTTGGTATTTCGCCCGGGAGTGGACCGGACGGGCGCCGCCCAAGCAGCCGTCAACCAGACTCCTGCCCCAGGCCGGCGATACGATCCTGATGCTGGACAGTTCGTGGATCTACCACACGCTGCATCCGGCATTCCTTCGCCCGGCCCTGATCAAGGGCGGCGAAGTCATTTCCTGTCTTTATGACACGGTTCCCCTGCGCTCGGCCGCCTTTTGCCATGAGGGCATGCCGCCCGCCTTCAGCGCATGGTTTCAGACGGCGCTGGCCTATTCGACGGGCTTTGTCTGCATCTCGCGCGCGGTCGCCGACGAATTGCTGGATCTGCTCGCGGGCATCCGGTTCCCGCGCCCGATGAAAGTCGGCTACTGGCAGCTTGGCGCGGACTTCGCCAAGGGGCCGACCGCATCCAAGCCGGCGCGCGCGAGCACAGGCGCGATGCGCCCCCGTTTCCTGATGGTCGGAACGCTGGAGCCGCGCAAAGGCCATCGCGTTGCGCTGGATGCCTTCGAGGCGTTGTGGGCCGACGGTTTTGACATCGAACTGATCATCGTCGGGAAAACCGGGTGGGGAACGGCGTATCTCGACGACCGCATCAGGCGCCATGCGGAGTTCGGCAAGCGCCTGCATCTGCACTCACAGGTCGACGATGGCGACCTGGCCACGCTTTACACTGGTTGCGACGCGCTGATCGCGGCCTCCTTCGCCGAAGGTTTCGGCCTGCCCATCGTCGAGGCGGGCCATTTCGGCAAGCCGGTGATAGCCAGCGACATTCCGGTGTTCCGGGAGGTGGGCAAGGGCGCGGCCGCCGCGTCCTTCTTCGAAGCCGGCTCTGCCGCCGCACTTGGCGTGGCGGTCAAGGACTTCCTGAACAGCACAGCCACGGCCAAGACCGGCGATGCCTCGTGGCCAACCTGGTCCGAGAGCGCCACACAGCTCGAAGATGTGGTCGTCGGGCAGAAATGGTACAAGCTCTACGAGCCGAAGGATCCAAGACCCCTCGCCCTGCGGACCGATCTCGGCACCACGCGGGTTATGGCGCCCCTCGAGGAAGAACAGCGCGCTCACCGTCTGGAGTTCGTGGAGGGCCCCTGCGCGACCGATGACGGCGCCGCGTTGAAGATCGTCGTCAATGTGACCAACCTCTCCGACACGGTCTGGTCGAGTCTCTGCGCAGCCGACGGACAGCTAGGCGTCACGCTGAGCTACCACGCGCTCGACGCTGCCGGCCAGTCAATCCAGTACAACAACGCGCGCACCAATATCCCGTTCGTTCTGGTGCCGGGCGACACGATCTACCTGGCTGTGAATGTACCGATGTCGCTGAAAAACAGCGGCACCGAATTCGTCGAAATTGAACTCGTCCAGGAGGGAAACTGTTGGTTCGGCAACCCTCTTCGCGTGGCGTTGTAGTCGGCTCACAACCACCAACCTCGGTCAGCACGATCATTCTGCAGGTCACTTGTTTGTCGGCCCCAGCCAACGGCAGCCAACAGCGTCGAGACGGATAACTTTGCGGCCCCTGAGGGTTGGCTGGCGCCTGTCATTGTGTTGGCTGGTCGTTCATGCCATTCGAAAATGGTGACCCGGAAAGCGGAGTGG
>NZ_RZOT01000146.1:0-11519 GCF_003999085.1 Mesorhizobium sp. M4A.F.Ca.ET.090.04.2.1 | reverse complement strand
GGTGTGCCCTTCGCCGAGGCGGCCGGCAGGCTGGACTGCGCCGATCCGGAGGGCAATCGCCTGCGGATGGTGGTGGCCGGCATTTGATACACGTGGTCCAAACGCGGGGAGGGGCGGAAATGTCGATCAAGGTCATCGGCACCGGCTTTGGCCGGACCGGAACGGATTCGATGCGCGAGGCGCTGACCATCCTCGGCTTCGGCCCCTGCCATCACATGTCCGAGGTCATGGCCAAGGAGGAGCAGAAGCGGCTGTGGCGCGCGCTGGCGAAAGGGGCGGCGCCGGACTGGAAAGAACTGTTCTCGGGCTACAATTCCTGCATGGACTGGCCGTCGGCGCACTATTGGCCAGAGCTGATCAAGGCCTATCCGGACGCCCGCGTCATCCTCACCTGGCGCTCGCCGGAAAGCTGGTGGGAAAGTTTCGAAAAGACCATCCTGGCCGGCATCGGCCAGATCGAGGACCAGGACGCGCTCGGCCTTACCCTGATCGCCAGGCAGGTGTTCGGCGGCCGTCCGCACGACCGGGCGCATGCGATCGCCGTCTACGAAGCCAATGTCGAGGCAGTGATGGCGGCCGTACCGCGCGAGCGGCTGCTGGTCCACCGGCTGGGCGACGGCTGGCAACCGCTCTGCTCCCATCTCGGCGTTCCGGTGCCCGACCAGGCCTATCCCAACCGCAACAACACGAAGGAATTCCGTTCGGCGTTTTCGCTGAAATAGGCACCGAACTCTTCAGGCGATGGCGAGATCGACGTCAATTCCGGACGGAAAACCGCTGCACTTTCCCGGAATTGCTCTAATGCGCAGTTCCCGCGACCTTTCGCCAGCGAGACCTGACCGCCTCCAGCAGTTCGCGCTCGCCGGTGTGGGCATTTCGAAAAATGGCCACAACCATTTCCGCCAGAATTTCGGTATCCGGCCCCAAAGGGTCGAGATGTTCATCCACGCAAACCTGATCGAACACGCGTTCGCAAATGGCCAGATCGTGCGGGCAGAAGCAGGTGTGATTGAAGCGCCGACGGGGCATTTGAGCGAACCTTTCAGGGCCCGCCGCCCGTGCTTGCGGCGGGCTTTTACTGAGGAACTGCCGAGGCGATGAAAAGCCCGAGTAACAATATCGGCAACAGTATTGTCATACGACTACTCTGGGCCAGGCAATTGCATCGTTAGCAGGCCCAAGATCCGCGCGCACTCGTGGGCCTTGTACTGCCCGGCAATCATCAATTGATAGTAATCACGCCGTTTTTCTTCCGGGACACGAAAGCCGCGTCGAAATGCGGCCGCCTCCTTTGGCGTCCTGGTGCACCCGAGTTTGCTGGCGCTGACCTTTAAACTCGCCAGGGAGCATCCGATCTTGGCCGCAATATCTTTCAGGGGTTCATTGTTAACGTACCCGTCAAGAATGATCTTGCGGCGAGCTTCCGCTTTGAGCTTTGCGTTCATCTCGTGGCCTCCTCAACTACGCTTTCACGATGCCGGATTCTATACGCACCGGGTTGAAGAGTGTCGTTATCGTCACATCCATAAACTTGTCTCGGAATGCATTTCTTACTGTAATCCAGCGTGATGATGGCCGCTTCTGTGGACTTGAGTTCCGCCAGTCTTGCCAAGTGCCTGTGATACACCACATGATTGACGTGGGCGCATGGGTATACCGGATTCGGATATGGTACCCTGCGATGGATGCTAAGAAGCAGGACGAGGCGCGTTCGAGGCAGGCGCCGGAGCGTGAGCGACGTCGTTGGCCGCGCGAAGCTCAACCTCACCATGAGGTTGCCGGGTCACTGGCGCCGGCGCTCGACCCCTTGCCATTTTCAACGCTCGATCTGGCGCCAGAGCATCAATTCGCCGCTTGGCAGGCGCATATGGCACCGCTTGTCGAGGTCAGGCTGCCGGATGACAAATCGCTCGACGACGGCTTTCCCGCCGAGCATACGGCCTGGAACTTCGGCGGCATGCTGATCGTCCAACAGCGTGCACCAGCGCATAGCTATATGCGTTCCGCCGCCAAGCTTCGGTCGAGTTCGATCGATCATTGGTATATCGCCTTGCCACGTACTGGCCGGTCGTGGACGGAGGTCGATCGTCGCGTTGCGGAAAACGAGCCCGGCAAATTGGAGATCAGATCGCTTGGCTACCCGTTTCGCGGGCGGACAACGGAATCCGAAAGTCTCTTTCTCTATTTGCCGCGTGATTTGTTCGCCGATGCGACGGCAACCCTGGATGCAAAGAACAATTCAATTCTATCCGGCAACTTTGCCAACCTCTTGCTCGACTACCTCAACAGCATAGAAGCAAGGCTGCGCAGTCTCACGGCTGACGATCTGCCTCGTATCGTGCACGCAACGCGCAGCATGATCATTGCCTGCCTCTCGCCCCAGGCGGAACATACGGCAGCCACCGAACAATTGGTGAGTGTCGCGCTGATGGAGCGGGCGCGTCGATACGTCCACAACAATCTGGATGCGGCCAATCTGACGCCGGATTCAATGTGCCGGGCGCTCGGCGTCTCGCGCTCCCGTCTCTATCAGTTGTTCGAGCCGAGCGGTGGTGTCCTCCACTACATACAAAGTCGCCGACTTCTGGCAGCCCATGCTGCGCTTGGCGATCCGGCGGACAGCCGGCGCATTGTCGATATTGCGGAAGCCGTCGGGTTTAGCTCAGCCGCCAATTTCAGCCGGGCATTCAGCAAGGAATTCGGTTACAGCCCCCGCGAAGTCCGAAGTTCCGTGGCGTTGCCGCGCCTCGCCCAGTCTGTCTCGCTTGCTGAACACCACAAGGCCCCGTCCTTTGAAGGTTGGCTCAAGGCGCTCGGAAGCTGAGTCCAGGGTCAAAACGGAGCTTGCCGGGGGGAGGCTGCTTCGCCTCATGGCGCACAATATTTCGAATCGCCACCACCGCGCCATCAGTCACATAGCTAAATTGCCGCCGATTTCCGTTTATTAACGAATCGTAACTGTTCATCGTTATCGATAACTTGCCGCCAATCCAAGCGCCGCATGCATCGCAATTGCGCTGCATGCGGCGCTTGTTAAGACAGTGAGCTGAAAGTTTTGCCAAGCTTGACGGTTATGCTATTTCTAAACTGGGGGACGTGGAAATTTTCACCGCCTATGGAGGTGGCTCTTGCGCCCAGAGGCATCAGGCGTCGGTACGGAGAACGAGGGGCTTTCCTCAAGCGATGTTCCACGTGCCGGCGAGGCGCTTCTCCCAGACCTTTTGGCGAACACGACCGAACTTATGTCGTTCTATGATCGCGACTTCCGTCTGACGCACTACGCAGCCAGCCTCAAACGCATATACGGAAGCGCGGTGGCGCTGGGCGCCGCCATCTGGGAGATCTACCCGAGCTTCCTCGATGCGAGCTGTCGCGACGAATTTCTTCGGGTGTTCCAGGGCGGTTCTCCGGCAAGCATCGACTTGCCGCGATCGGCGGGCGAAGCGCCCCGGTCCGTTTTCGTCTTCGGCACAGCAGATGGTGCGGGAATCATCGAATCAAGGGAGCGCGGCGGGCGGAGCGCGGCGGATGAGCAGGAGCATGTAATTCTGCTCCATCAGGCGACGCACGACGTGCTGACCGGACTGCAGAATCGGCGGCGATTCGGCGAGCGGCTGCAGCAAGCGCTGACGGTCATAGGCGGATCAAAGCCGAAGGCCGCCTTGCTGCAAATCGACCTTGATGATTTCAAAGCGGTCAACGACACGCTCGGCCATGGAGCAGGTGACACGCTTCTTCAACTTGCGGCAGGTCGAATTCGTGACGCGCTGCAGGACGGCGAATCCGCCTACCGGTATGCCGGCGATGAGTTCGCCGTCATTCAATTGGGCAAGGAGCAGCCCGCGGAAGCCGAGCGCCTCGCCGGATCGCTGGTCAACGCGTTCAAGGAGCCGTTCGTCATCAACGGCATTCCTGTCTTCGTCGGCTCGAGTATCGGAATTGCTCTCGGGCCGGAGCACGGGACAGATGGCGAGCAACTGATGAAAGCCGCCGACATTGCTCTTTATGCAGCCAAGACAGATGGACGCGGCTGCGCTCGAACGTTCAACCGCTCGATGCTGCTCCTGCTCGAGCAACGCGAAAATCTGAGGCGCAGCCTTCGAACCGCGCTGGAGCGGAACGAGCTTTATCTGGAGTATCAGCCGCTCATTCGGCCTCCTTCGTCGGTGATCGGCTTCGAAGCGCTGCTGCGGTGGCGGCACCCCGAGATCGGGGTCATTCCACCCAGCGTGTTCATACCGATCGCCGAAGCCGACGGTCTGATGGATGAGATCGGTCGATGGGTGCTCGAGCAAGCCTGTCGCCAGGCATTGAGTTGGCCTTCTTCGCTGACGGTCGCAGTCAACCTGTCGCCGGCTCAGTTCCTCAGCGGTTCGCTGACAGATACCGTCGCTCAGATCATCGACGAGGTTGGAATTCGAGCCGACAGACTTGAACTTGAGATAACCGAGACGGTTCTTCTTGAGAGGACAATCGACAATATCGACACGTTGAATACTCTGAACGTATTGGGAATACGAATTTCGCTCGACGATTTTGGAACATACTATTCATCATTGAGCTATCTTAAGAATTTTCCATTCGACACTTTGAAGATAGATCAATACTTCATCGCGGACCTGGAGACCGATCTCAAAGGCCAGACGATCGTGCGATCGATCATCAATCTGGCGCACGGCTTGGGAATAAGCGTCACCGCCGAGGGGGTTGAGACGTCGGCACAGGCACGGTGGCTGATCAAGGAGAATTGCGATTGCCTGCAGGGCAATTTCCTCGGCCGGCCGCTCGGTGCCGAGGCAACAAGCGATTTCATCAGGAGGTCCCCGCCGAAGGGGATACGGGCGATGGAGGGATCAAATCGGGCAGTGTAGCGCCTTGCACCCTTTGTAAAGCGGAGAGTGGTAAAAAACCAACGAGGCCCGTGCCGCGCAATTCCTGCGTGCGGAACCGGCTCATCGCGCCACCAGGCTCAACTACGGATGGAATAAGAGAGGACGCCGATGGGATCCGTTCATCATGACTTGGCTGGCGAGCCGACTTTCGAGCCGATGATCCAGATCGACATGGAGATCAGGACTTTCGTCTCCGCCTGGAGACACTGCGACTACGTCTCGACATATATGGCCCGCATGATCAGTCAAAATCGATCCGACTCGGTCCGCCATTCAAATCTCTTTTCCTCTGCCTTCAACGAATTGCTGGAAATCGCCTTTCGTACGCGCCATGCCGACGGCGAACTGGCGTGCAGGGTGTCTCGCCATGGCGCGACGGACCGGATCGAACTGACATTTCCTTGCGTGCCGGAGGAGCGCCAATTCTACGAGGAAGCCGTAAGCCAGGTCACGGGATACGAGGCCAGGGAACGATACCTTAATTCTGTTTCCGGAGATCTCGCGCCCAGCCGGGAGGTCGTACTGCTGGAACTGGCTGTCGACTACAACGCGACGCTCAGGGTCGAGGAAGCCGACGGCGATGCGATCACACTTATCGTGGATCTTCCGCTTGAGGGCCTGCAACATTGAGCCCTTACAACCTTCTCCCGCGCTTCAAGGCGCAATACGACGCCAACAACCAGGAGTTCTCCATATCGGGGGTGGTCCGGCCTCAGGCGATCGATGAGCTTGGGACGAGCCTGGCATTGCTTCGTGATGCGATCGGCCGTGTGCGCGGCGTTCTCTATGTCAACGTCAGGCGCCTGACGCAGATGAACAACGCTGCATTTTACGCCTTCTCGAGGATCATCATCGACGCCTGCCGCGCTCGACCCGATCTCAAATTCGTCGTCATCACATCAAGCGTCGTTGGATGGACCTCGCGAAAATTCGGGCGCTTGAGCAAAATCGAACCGAACATCACGGTCGAGCAGTATGACAGCCAATTCTATCCGGGACAGGGCTTCCTTGAGGAAGGCGGTTTTGTTCCAATCCTGCGCACACAGACAAAGATGACCTGGCGCCACGAGCGCGCGATCTTGCCGCGACACGGCATGAGGCCTGGGATCGTCATGGCCGACATCTGTTGCGGGATCGGTGATTTCGCCGTGCTCGTGCAGAAGGAGTTCCAGCCATCGCGGATCGTCGCCCTCGACCACTCCATATCAAGCCTGAACTATGCTCGACAGGTGATGCAGGAATTCGACATCCGGGGTATCGAATATACCTATGGCGATGCGTCGGAAATGCTGCTCGACGAAGCGCAGTTCGATTTGGTCACCTGCCGACATTCCCTTCAAATCTTCAATCGACCTGAACTTATCCTCAAGGAGCTCTACCGCATTTGCAAGCCAGGCGGGCGGGTTTACATTACCAACGAGAAGAATTCGCACTGCCTCGGCGAGCCGCGCGCCGAAAGCATTCGTTGGACCTACAACGAGGTGGCGAAGCTGTTCGGGCATTTCGAGATGGACGTCGAACTTGGGCCCAAAAGCAGGCGATACCTGCTCGAAACCGGATTCGAAGACATCCGTGTCGAGACCTTCATGGTCACCAACCTGGACGGCGACCCGCAGGACTTCGCCGATGTCATTGTAGCTTGGGCGGATGTCTATGCAGGCGAGATGGCGACCAGACGTGGCGACGGACCGGAGTTCGTTGCACGGTTCCGGCAGGGCTTCCAGGACCACATTTTCGCTGCGCTCCACCCCAAGGGTTACGCGGGCTGGCCGATCTGGGTCGCATCGGGGCGGCGACCGCAATGAAAGCCGACGCTGAGCCTACACCACGCTTCGGCATGCGCTCCTTTCGAGCGAAATTCGTACTGGTCGTTGGTGGCGCGGTGCTGTTCGACCTCCTGATGAGCGGTGGCCTGGCGCTTTGGAACGTTCAAAAGCTGTCGCGCGATGCCACGTCGGAAGTCGGTGAGGGCCTGACGACCGCAAACCAGGAATACATTCGCTCCTATGCCGAATCGACGGCCTTAAGTGTCGACCTGCTGCTCGATCGCGTTCACGGGGACGTCAAGGCCTTGGCCGGCGTGCTGCAGGCCCAGATCGACGACCCAGGCAGGCAGCAACAGGTCGGAGCGACGCTGTCGCATCAGGCGCCCGGCTCCGTGAAGGTCGTCTACGACACCAAGGGCGATTGGGCGCAGAATCTGCCGGGCTCGCCATCCGTGATAAGTGTCTGGGGTTACCTATTGGGGGCCGACCACAATCCGTTGCCGGGCGTCGAGAAGGAAATAGAAGACAGTACCGTGATCGATCTCGTCGCGCCGACCCTCATGGCCAGCGGGGCGTCCAAACTGCAGATGTACTATATTGGTCCAAAGGAACGGCCGATCTTCAGGACGGTGCCCTATACGGACCAGGCACAGACCTTCGACCGGCTCTATCCGGGCCACAACAAGGCGGAGTTCTGGGAGTTCTTCTTTCCGGGAATCTATGGGTCGTGGCAGCAATGGGCCAGGGATCCAGCCTCCCGTCCGGTCCCTGACGACATAACCCAGACAGCGCCTTACACCGATGCAATCACGGGAAAGCTGATCGTCAGCTTTTTCCAGCCGTTGTGGACGCAAGATCGCACCGGTATCGCCGGTACGGCGGGGGCGGATATCACGCTCGATCAGCTCGCGGAAGTCGTCGAACGTGTGAAAATCGCCGAAACCGGGTTCGGCTTCCTCACAATGTCGACCGGCAACGTGGTGGCGATCAATCCGTCGGGCCAGGCGATCATCGGCCTGACTTCATCGAGCGATGCAGGCACGCAGGGCGTCACCGGCCTGGAGAGGTCGCTGCGTGGCAGCACGCAGCCCGCCATCGCGTCGCTGCCCCTCGACCAGAACAATGACGGTGTCATTCAGCATATCCTGCTCGACAACAACGGCGAACGCGTCCCCTACATTGTCGTCCTCAAGAGGTTGAAGCCGACCAATCTGTGGAGTTCGGGACCGATCAAGTCCGAAATGATGTCGGTCGGGATCGTCGTCCCCGAACGGGAGATCTATGCGTCTCTCGTCGCCGCGCAACAGAGTATTTCCCGCGCAACCAATCGTATCCTGATCTTCCAGGTCGCCGCGATCGTCGTTTCGCTTCTGATTGTCTTTGCGGCCGTGCTCGGGATTTCGAAGCGCATCACCGCCGGCCTCAGGTCGCTTGCCAGCGCCGCCCAGCGGCTCCAGTCCAAGGACTATTCCGTGCGCGTGAGCATTCCAACGCGCGACGAGGTTGGAGCGGCAGGCATCGCCTTCAACCGCATGGCTGAGGAGATCAGCTTTCATACCGAGAACCTCGAGCAACTCGTCGACGAACGAACCAGGGAGCTCGGCGACGCAAATCTGGAGATTTCCGCGCTCAACGAAAAGCTGCGGGACGAGAACGTCCGCCTCGGTGCCGAACTCGCGGTAGCCCGGCAGATCCAGATGATGGTCTTGCCGAAACCATTCGAACTCGAAGCGATTCCGGGGCTGGAGATCGCAGCCTACATGCGGCCGGCCGACGAGGTCGGCGGGGACTACTACGACGTCCTGCGGAACGGATCGCGGGTCAAGATCGGCATCGGCGACGTGACCGGCCATGGTCTCGAGAGCGGCGTGCTGATGCTGATGGTCCAATCGGTTGCGCGCGCGCTGCAGGAGACCAACGAAGCGGATCCGCACCAGTTTCTGAATCGGCTGAACAAAGCAATCTACAAGAACATCGAGCGGACCAACACCGACAAGCATCTCTCGCTGGCCTTTCTTGACTTCGAGGATGAGCGGGTAACGCTATCCGGCCAGCATGAGGACGTTCTCGTCGTGCGCGCGGATGGGGAAGTCGAACGCATTGATACGCTTGATCTGGGTCTGCCGGTTGGTCTGGAGAGCGACATCTCGCAGTTCATCGACACGCGTGACATCCAGTTCGGGAGCGGCGACGTGATCGTGCTGCACACCGACGGTGTGACCGAGGCGGAAGACCAAAACAAAAGACTGTTCGGGTTCGAGCGGCTCTCCCAGAGCGTGCAAAGACGTCACGGCAGGAGCGCCGAGGAAATCAAAACCGGTATCATCGACGATCTGATGGCCCATATCGGAATCCAGAAGATCCACGACGACATCACCCTAGTGATCATAAGGCACACGTAGGCAATGACAGCGCTATTCGGTACCCCTGACATTGCAATCGGGATGAGGGAGAACGTCAGTCGCGTGCGGCTGTTCGACGGACCTCTCGACCTGAGTTGGCGTCATTGCGCAACAACCTCGGACTTCATCGCCGATCTTTTCGCGTTGCGCTTTCAGTCGTCTCGCAATGACTACATGGAAGTGCGTCATAGCATCGGATATCTGGTCAACGAGCTCATCGAAAATGCTGTCAAATTCCGCGCGCCAGGTGAGATCGTGATCGAGGCGTCGATGGATTCGGAATGCTTCAAGCTCAAGGTGTCGAATGACGTCGACGGTCAAAACGTATCCGAATTCCAAAGTCTACTGGCGGACATCACGGTTGGCGATCCCAAGGACCTGCTGATACAGCGAATAGAAGCGAATGCCGCGAACCCCGACATGTCGGGCTCCGGGCTCGGACTGCTGACTTTGATGAGCGACTATGGCGCACGCCTGGCCTGGATATTCAGCTCAGCGGACGAAAGCGATCGGGTTTGCCTGGAGACATATGCCTCCATACCGATCTCGCAAACTCAAAACTAGATGAAACGAAGCCAGGCTATGGAAATCAAAACCGACGACTACCGCGTGTGGATTGAAGGAAGCGATATTTTTTTCGACGGTTCAATGCGGCTCGCCAGTTCACAGGCCGGCGCGCCTATCATGGCTTTGGCGACCGGCGTTCTCGCCACAAATCCCGCGTCCATTACGCTCAATTTGAAGGACCTTCACTTTCTCAACTCTTCCGGCATCAACCTGCTTGCGAAATTTACCATCGAGGTGCGCAAGCATCCCGATGTTCGACTCGTCGTGCGCGGAACGCCCGACATACCCTGGCAATCGAAATCATTGCCGAATCTGAAGAAGCTGCATCCGGCCCTGGTGCTTTTGATGGACTAGGGCCTATTGGCTTTCAGGCCGGCATTACCGGAAGACCAACGCCCGAATTGTCCAAGGGACTGAGCGGGGCCTGCGGCAATCCTGGATGGCACAGGCCAGTCGGGACGGCGCTGGAGCGCCGTGCCGAGCAAGATATGTACGCCAGGATAAGTATTGGGATGCGAAGCTAACGACAATCCGGCCTCGTTCGTAGATGTTCGAGATGGCTTAGCGGGGGCTCGGCCACAGTGGCTTAGCGGGGGCTCGGCACAGGCGGCAGGCGTTCCGGTTGGGGGAATGTCCGGCTGCCTGTGCCGATCAGCCGCCGCTGGCGGTCAAAGGTGGCGTCATTGAGTAAGCGAGCCAAGGTCAAAAGCGGCCGGCTGGAGTTCATTCCGCCGCAGATCCCGACACGGGTCGAGCAGCCGCCCGAAGATGAGGGATGGGTTCACGAGGTCTATCTCGACGGCTACCGGACGCAGATCATCATCGACAGTGGCGGCGTGCGCCTCTACAGCAAGAACGGCCGCGACTGGACCACGAAATACTGGCCCATCGCGCTGGAAGTCGAGCTGCCATGCCGGGCTGCCATTATCGACGGCGAGGTCATTGTGCCAGGCGAGCAGGGCGCTCCCGATTGCCCTGCGCTGGAAGCCGCGATTTGGAACGAGCCGAGCCGGCTGGTGTTCGTCGCCTTCGACATCCTCCATCTCGACGGTCGCGATCTGGCCTCCTTGCCCCTGCTGCAGCGAAAGCAGGCGCTGTGGCAACTGGTCGAGCCGGGCCTCGGCAAGATCCGGTACAGCGAGCATTTCGCGGGCAGTGCGCTGGCGATCATCCGCGCCACCGAGAAGATGGGGCTCGAAGGCATCGTCTCGAAGCGCGCCGACAGCCACTACAGCAGCGGACCGTCGAACACATGGCTGAAGGCCAAATATTCCGCGCCCATCCCGGCGTAGCCGTCCCGGACAAGGCCCAAGGGTGCGGGGCCACCTTAGGCCGCCACCTCAACCGGAAGGCCCGCAGCCTTCCATTCGGGGTAGCCGTCCTCGAGCCGATGAACGACATACCCACGCGCCCGCAATGACGCGACAGCCTCGAAGGACAGAACGCAATAAGGACCGCGGCAATAGGCGATGACCTCCCGGTTGGCGGGAAGCTCCGCCAGCCGGCGTTCAAGGTCAGCGAGCGGAATGTTGAGCGCCCCCGGAAGATGTCCAAGCGCAAATTCGTCCTCCGACCGGACGTCGAGAACCGTGACAAGACCGTCATGCAGTCTTGAGACAAGGTCTTCGCGCGACACAGCCTCCAGCGCGTCGCGTGCGTGGAAGTAGTCGGCCATGACGCGATTGACCTCGGCGACGTTCCTCTCGCCCACGCGCCCCAAGGCCTTCATCAACTCAACCACCTGGGTATCTCCGGCAAGACGGTAAAGCACATGCTTGCCGTGCCGCCGCGCCTCGACAAGGTGCGCGCGCCGGAGGATCTGAAGGTGGCGCGAGGCGTTGGCAAAGCTGAGGCCCGCCCGTGCCGCAAGCCCCTCGACATTCCGTTCACCC
>NZ_RZOT01000145.1:0-11545 GCF_003999085.1 Mesorhizobium sp. M4A.F.Ca.ET.090.04.2.1 | reverse complement strand
TGCCAAACGCGCTAATGCCGAGTGCGCCGACAGCCACACTCATTCACATTGGTGGGACGTCCCTACGCCAGCCCGTCATCGCGGCAAAGCCAAATGAGGCGAAGGCCGAACTGAACTGACGGGCGGTAGTGACCGGCCGACGCCGCCGTAGCCGTCGGGACCGAACAGTCGGAGCGGCAGCGCCACCAAGGATGTTCATCGAGCCGAGACCGCCAATCCAGCGTTCCGAGTTGGTTTCGAAATCGAGACTGGCTGGAAACTCTATGAGGATCCAGTTGACATTTAACGCGTGAGCCGATACTAACACGTTAGTGGAAACTAACTTAAACAGCGGCTGGACGGCTCTCGGCGACACGACGAGGCGCGCGATCTTCGAGATGCTGGTCGAACACCCGAGTTCGGTGACCGAGTTGGCAAGCGCTCTGCCGGTCACCCGGTCCGCGGTTTCGCAGCATCTGAAGGTACTGAAGGATGCCAGGCTCGTGGTCGACACACCCGCCGGCAAGCACCGCATCTATCGCGTCGATCCCGATGGGTTGGCGGCTTTGCGCGCCGACCTGGACCGGTTCTGGATAAAAACGCTCGCGGCCTACAAGGAAGCCGTGGAGCAGCAGCCAAAGGAGTGATGATGAGTACGCAAGCAGCAGATACAATCGTCAGGCATTCGATCGTGGTCGAGGCACCGATCGAGCGCGCCTTCAAAGTCTTCACCGAGGACTTTGGCAAGTTCAAACCCAAGGAGCACAATCTGCTCCGTGTACCCATCGTCGAAACGGTGTTCGAGCCGCGCGTCGGTGGAAACATCTATGATCGCAGCGCAGACGGCAGCGAGTGTCGCTGGGCGAACGTACTGGCCTACGAGCCGCCGCACCGGCTGCTGCTTAGCTGGAACATCACGCCGCAATGGCGGCTGGAGACCGATCTCAACAAGACCAGCGAGTGGGAAGTGCGGTTCACCGCAGAGGCCGCCAACCGCACGCGCGTCGAGTTGGAGCACCGCAAGCTCGAGCGCCACGGCGCGGGTTGGGAAGGCGTGCGCGATGGTGTTGCGGCCGATCAGGGCTGGCCGCTCTACCTGCAGCGATACGCCGACCTGTTTGGTCGGTGACTCATGGATGAATGAAAGGTCCGCACTGGACGGTGCGGACCTTGCAGATCGGCTGCCATGTCGCAACGTGGGTTCGGTTCTACGGTACGGCGCGGCCTTCGTACATGAAGACCATCGGCCTTGGCCCTTTCGCATAGCCTGTTTGAAGATGCCCGATCTTGAAGCCCGCGCTTTCGATCAGGGTGCGGATCGGTCGGTTGAGATGGCAGCCGCCGCCGATGCGCTTCCAGAACGGCGTCAGGCGATCCTGCCAGCGTTGAACCGACGCTTCCGGCGAGAGGCCGTGTTCCACGAACAGGAGTTGCCCGCCTGGCTTGAGTACCCGCCGCATTTCGCCAAGCGCCTGGCCGGCGCCGTGGATCGAGCAGAGCGTCCAGGTTGTGACAACGGTATCGATGGAGTGACTGTCCAACGGAATTTCCTCCGCCGAGGCCTCGATGAGATTTGCTGCGCAAGTACAATGCCTGGCGGTATGCCGGGCCATCGCCAATAGCCGCGGTGACGGATCAAGGCCGATCACGTCGTGCACGGCGGCAGGATAGAGTGGCAGATTCAGGCCTGAGCCAATGCCGATCTCGAGCACGCGTCCTTCCGCGGCCGAGAGCACGCTGTGCCTGTAAGGCAGCAGTTCACGGTTGGTCATTGAGCGGTGCACCAGGCGCGGCAGCAGGACATTCTGATAGAAGCCCACGGTCCTGTCCCTTCAGTTCG
Organism: Mesorhizobium sp. M4A.F.Ca.ET.090.04.2.1; assembly: GCF_003999085.1. Taxonomy (NCBI): domain Bacteria; kingdom Pseudomonadati; phylum Pseudomonadota; class Alphaproteobacteria; order Hyphomicrobiales; family Phyllobacteriaceae; genus Mesorhizobium; species Mesorhizobium sp. M4A.F.Ca.ET.090.04.2.1. The sequence goes on along the minus strand of NZ_RZOT01000145.1, from coordinate 9,726 downwards.
CAGGTCGCCGGGTGCGCAGCGCGCAGCGTGTGACCGCACGCTGGAATTCATCGTAATAAGTTGGGTCTTCCGTTCCCATGAGCTTGTCCCACCAGGTGAAATAGAGTCCGAAATTAGCGCGGGGCCGCGCATGGTGCAGGTCGTGATGTGTGACCGTGGCCATCCAATCGAACAGAGGGCGGCCCTCCCGGTTGGCGGGAAATATCTCGTATCCGCTGTGGCCAATGGCGTTTCTGAGCATCATGTGCGCGGTGAAGATGAACGCGGCGAGCACACTGGTCGGCATGATGGCCATGAAGAGCAGAAGGAACACCGCATTGACGAAGGCTTCGCTGGCGTCGAAGGCATAGGCGGTCCACGGTGTCGGATTGTACGAACGGTGGTGGAGGCGGTGGAACCACCGGAACAGTTTTGGGCGATGCATGAACCAGTGGGTCCAGTAGAACCACGCATCGTGCGCGACGATCAGCGCGACGACATTGATGGCGAAATAGGCCCACCCGTATTGTCCTGGGTCTTCATAGACCGGGAGCCAGCCAAGATTGGCCAGAATGGCGATCGTCAACCCGACCAGGGAGAAAATCACGACGGTCCGGAGCGACGTGAGAATTTCGCGGATGATTTGCCGCGCTTGCGGTGTCTCTTGGCGAATCTTGCGTGATGCAAGCCGCGCCGAAAGGAGCACGTTGATCAAGAGAAACGTCCCGCCGGCGCCGATCAGGTAGCGATAGAGATCGCTCTGCAGGATCACCGGATAAATGTCGGCTACGAAGCGCATGAGCGGCGCGACGGTTAGGGCGTCAAGCATTGGGCAAGCCTCCGGTGTTGGACAGCCAGGACTACCGGAGGGCGTTCGCCGCGGCTTCGCACCAGGAGAAGCCGATAGGAAAAACTGGATTTCGATCAGAGATTTTCGGAATCGATGAGCTTGCCCAGCGCATCTTTTCGAAACTGCGACGGCGTCGTGCCCGTGCGATCGCGAAATGCCCGGTTGAATGGCGCGAGCGACGCGTAGCCGACGCCAAAAGCGATCGACACGATCTGCTCGCGCACGCGGTCCGGGTCGGCAAGCCGCCGCCGGGCCTCATCGACGCGATGCTCATTGATGAACGCCGAGAAGCTTCTGAAACCGAGCCCGGCATTGATCAGCCGACGAAGGCGATGTTCGGGCACGCCAAGGCGCCCAGCCAATTGGCCGAGCGATAGCTCGGCCTCCAGGCACACCCCGTCTGCGACGGCACGCTTCAGACGCTCCAGTTCGATGCGCTCGGCGGGCGAGAGCTCGCTGACGCTGACGGCCGGCCGGGAGGGCGCCTCGAACAAATCCAGACGCAGGGGTACCAGCCATGCGGTGAAGACGAAGGAGAGCGCAAACAGCATCACGGCCTGCGCGAGCGTCGTCCAGCTGGGAAGCGGCGCGAACATCGCATAGATCTCGCCGGCCGCAATGAGGACGGCCGCCAGCGGCAGGACGATGGCGAGCGCGATGCGGAAACGGCGCCGGGAATTGACGAGATCATTACGAAAATCCTGAACGGCCATCCACACGATATGTGCAAGCAGAGCCACGAGCACCACCTGATGCAGGACGGTCTGGACGCCAGCAAGCATTGGGCTGTTGCCGTGGCCAAGCAGCAGGATCGCGACCAGAACGACGCCGGGTAGCGCGTAAGCGGGCGACCAGACAAAGTCGTCGCGGAAGAGGCCGATTGCGAACCACCACAGGAAGACGGGATTGAGGACGGCTAGCAGCAAGGGTATCCAGTGAGCATCGCCCAGCATCCCGGGCATGCCCGGTGCGGACAGCAAAACGTAGCTGGCGACTCCGAGAGTGAGCAGGAGGCCGCTCAGTGTCCCCGCGCGCACCGGCCGTAGTCTGACAAACTGAAGGGCCAAGAGCAGGTTGAGGGAGATCGCGCCGCCCCGCAACATCAAGTCCAAAATGCCCGCTCCGTTCATACCGGCAAGTAAACGCAGTTACGCCGACAAGGCAACGCGATCCGGTTGGGGGTTAAGCGGTTTGCTTGAGTTCCAGGCGGCGCCCGGCGCTCACGCGCGGCGTTCGTTCATCAAGAGCGCCACGACGACGCCTGACAGGAAGGTCAGCGCAGCAACCGCGGTAATCGCCGCAGCCAGACCGAAGAAGTCGGCGGCCGAGAGCGCGCCGATCGCATAGCCAAGATCGCGCCAGAAACGGTAGACGCTGAGTGAGCGGGCGCGCCAGGAGGGATGCGATGCATCTGACACCGCAGCGATCAAGCTCGGATAGACCATCGCAGTGCCGAGGCCGAGCAGCACACTGGCGAGCAGCCACCAGGCGAACTCGCCTGTCGCGGCGGTTAGGAACAGAGCCACCGCCTGCACCCGGCGGGCGGCGCCTGCGGAGCTTGATAGATGAAGGCAATCAGGCCGATGGCGACGACAATCAGTATCGCAACGGCGATGCCCACAGCGCTTATCCCGAAGGTCGTCCCGATTGCTGGCAGCAGCATCAGAGCGATCGCGATGCCCGCTGGCCATGAGTTGATGTAGATGGCCATGGCCGTTGCGAGTTCCCGGCCGGCAAACCAGTCGGCGACCATCTTGGTCATCAGGACGTTCAGCAGAACGCCGCCAGTGCCGCCGATCAGTCGGCCGCTGATCTGCAGGCTCCAGGGCGCAGACGACGTCATCAGCGTTTCACCCGCCAGCATCATCAGGAGGCCGGCGAGCACGGTCGCCCTGTCGCCATAGCGCTGGCCGATGGTCGCGCCGGGCAGGGCCAATGCGACCCCCGGTGCAAGATAGAGGCCGATCAGGATGCCGATGTCGGCCAGGCTCGCACCGAGGCTATCGCTGACAAGGGGCGCGACGGCGCCGACGCTCTGGAATTGAAACGCCATTGCGGCGCGGCCGATAAACAGGACAGCAAGGATCGTCCAACGGCTGCGCACGGCTCCTCCCGAATAGTCCGAACTATTCAGGCCTGATATTCTGGTTCAGTCGGAAGAAATTGGTCGGGTCGTATTGCTTCTTGACTGCTGCCAGGCGCGCATAATTTTCGCCGTAGGCATCACGCACGCGCTCGTCACCCTCATCACCAAGATTGTTGGCATAGACGCCGCCGGTGGAGAATGGTCTGACCGCGTTCCATAGGTCGCGCGCCCAGCGCATGTTTGCCTCGTCATCGGCCGGATCGTCCCAGATGGCGATCGGGAAGCAGTCGAAGGCCGCATCGCGATTGGCGTAGGGCGAGTGCGACGCGGGCACCCGGGCGATCGCGCCGCCGACCTGCTGGAAAACCAGCAGGGACCAGTGATTGGGAGCCTTCGCGTAACTGTCGAGCAGCGCATCGATCGCTGCATCGCTGATCTCGTGCAGGAACTGCGCCTTCCAGTAATAGCGTCGTCCGCGTGGAAAAAGGCTGTCGGCCGCCGATTGAATCTGAAGATAGGGAACGGCCTGCAGGCGGCTTTCGACGGGGGACCCGAATGTCATCATCGGTTCGATGACCGGTTTGCCCGCCTCGGGTGCGCCGACATAGCACGCCGAGATGCTGAAGCCACGGTCGCCCGACGGCAGTGTGACGAGCGCGGCGTCGACGCTCAACTCGTCCGGGGCGCCACGGGAGAATTTGTCGTAAAACCGCATGACCTCGCGCGCATGATCATAGGCGTGAAGCACCGAGCCCACGAGAAGGGCCGGGCCAAGCGGGTGCAGCCGGTATTCGAACGCCGTCACTATGCCGAAATTGCCACCGCCGCCGCGCAAGGCCCAGAACAGTTCTGGATGCTCGTGGGCGCTTGTTCGCAACAGCCGCCCGTCGGCCGTGACGATTTCGGCCGCGATCAGATTATCGCAACTCAGGCCGTGCTTGCGCCCGAGCTTGCCGAAGCCTCCGCCGAGCGTCAGGCCGGCAATACCGGTGTCGCCGTTGACGCCCATGGTTGTCGCAAGACCGTACGCCTGTGTGGCGGCGTCGAACTCGCCGAGATTCAGGCCGGCCTCGGCCCTGACGATGCAGCGCTCGGGATCGACGACAATTTTCTTCATGCGGGATAGATCGATCACCATGCCATCGTCGCACACGGACAGGCCGGCGACGTTATGGCCGCCGCTGCGCACCGCCACGACGAAGCCCTGCAACCTGGCGTAGGTCACGGCATGGACGACGTCACCGGCATCGGCGCAAAAGACGATTGCGGCGGGGCGTTTGTCGATCGCCCCGTTCCAGACCTTGCGCGCCTGGTCGTAGGCAGTGTCCGTCGGCAATACCAATTCGCCTCGCAGACCTCGGCGCAGTTGTTCGACCGCCACAGTCTGGGAATGGGATCGGCCCAATGGCGCGTCGGCCTTTCGTGGGATCTCCATCGCTGTTCTCCCGCCGTTCGAACAACGTTACGGTCTCACACGGTCCAACCTTCTGCAAAAGCGAAATTCTCGGCTGCTGGATGAGAAGAATTCATCTAGGCTGCCGCGCATGACAAACCGCCCGCCGCTGCGCGCATTGCACGCCTTTGAGGCCGCCGCCCGGCACGGCAGCTTCAAGGCCGCGGCGGTGGAGCTCGGCGTGACGCCGACGGCGATCAGCCACCAGGTCCGCTTGCTGGAAGAGATATGCGGTCGCAAGCTGTTTCAGCGCCGGCCGCGCCCGCTCGTGCTGACGAGCGCGGGAGCGCGGCTGTTTCCGATCCTGCGCAACGGCTTTGATCTTCTCGCCGGCTCGCTTGCCGCGGTCGCCGAGCCCGATTTTCAGGCGCCATTGCGGGTAACGAGCCCGAACGCTTTCGCGAGTCGATGGCTCGTGCCCCGGCTGCCGAAATGGCGAGAGGCCAACCCGGCAATACCACTGGAGATCATCGGAACGGACGCGGTACTCGATCTGCGCGCCGGCGCCGCGGATGTAGCGATCCGCTATACGCGTCGCCCGCCTTTGCACTTTGCCGCGCAGGAGATATGCCGCGATTCCTTCTTTCCGATTTGCAGTCCCCAATTGTTGGCAAGCGATGGGCGGCTGATCGAGCGCGCCGCCGATCTCCTGCGTTATCCTTTGATCCACTTTGACTGGATGAACCGGGATCCGGATGCTCCCACCTGGTCCCGGTGGCTGGCGATGGCCCGATCAATCGATCCGGAGTCAATCCCGGACAAAGCCTGGGATTTGAGCTTTCGCGAGGAACTGCATGCGATCGACGCGGTTGTCGCCGGGCAAGGCATTGCGATCTGCAGTGATATTGTGGTCGGCCGCGAACTGGAAAACGGCTCTCTCGTCAAGGCGCATCCAATGTCCTTGCCGGGCTACAGCTTTTATGTCGTCTGGATGCACCACAGTGCCCGATCCGCGGTTATAGAATCCTTCCTGGGCTGGATGAGAACCGTCATATGAGACCGTCCAACCCGCGCGCCGTGGGCGGGAAGGGAACAAGTGGCTGTTGTTGCCGCCGGTGATGTAGCGCTAGGCGGTCCCATACGGACTGGGAGCGAGCGGAAGGACTGCTGTCAGGATTAGACAGACAGCGAGATCGATCGATTTTTCGATGCCCTCGCAACGTTGCGAACACCGCAATTTCGACGTTTCATGGTTAGAGACGGGACCTGAAAGCTCGCGCCGGCTTGGTCGCGCAGATTGCATAGCGATGCTGCATCGAGCGTTCCAGCGCCTTGAGGAAGTTCAGGTGCCGCGCCTGTGCGCGATGAATCGCGCCGAGCCGGATGTCGACCACAGGCACCTCGAAGCCAGCCTCCGCAAGAAGCGCGCAGACCTCGTCCGCTTTGGCGCCGCGCGAAAAGTGGAGCCGCGACAGGATGCTGCGATGGCGGTCCATCATCGCCTGGTCCAGAGCGCCGGCCGCCTCGACCGTTGAGCCGGGCAGTCTCTCCAAGATCCTACGCAGACGGGCTGCCCAGGTCTCGGATACGAAGTCACCATCAACTATCAGCAACCGTCCGCCGGGCTTGAGCAGCGAGAACCATTCGGCGAACGCCGCTCGCGGATCGACCAACGTCCAGACGAGATGACGGGTGACGAGGACGTCGTAGCAGTCCTTTTCTTCGAGCGTGCGCTCCGCGTCGCCGAGCAGGAACCGGATGCCGCTTTCCCTTTGCGTTGCCTTCGCACGCGCCTTGGAAAGCATGGCCTCTGACCAGTCCAGTCCTGTCACGGCGTAGCCCAAGTCGTACATGAGATGGGATACAACCCCGGTGCCGCAGGCGAGATCGAGCGCGCGCCGGCGGTTCCCGGCGCCCAGGTGCTTGAGGATCAGCCTGTGCCAGGCTCTGCGCTCCCGCTCGGAGAAGATCTCATGCCCCACTGAGACGTCGAAGGTCTCCGCACGCGCCGACCAGTAATCACGTATTTCGTCCCGCAGCGAATAATTGGCCTCGCCCACCATTCCAAACCCTTGTCGTGGTGCCCAGTCTGGAATGGCTCTAAAAGATATTTCTTGAGATTTGAAGTCATCTTTTATAAGCCGCCTCTGACAATCCACCTAAGAGAGGGCGTGATGACTTTTGGAAGGATCGCGACGGGGATGATGGCGGCCGCTATCGTTGCCCTGCTGACGCTGGCCGCAAGGGCGGAGATGGTGAAAGTGACTGACGTCACCGGCCGAGAGATCGAGGTGAACGTTCCGGTCGAGAGGGTCATCCTGGGCGAAGGCCGGCAGGTCTATCTCGTCGCGGCGCTCGACGCCGAGGACCCGTTCAAGCGCATCGTCGGCTGGCGCGAGGATTTCAGCCAGGCGGATCCAGACAACTACGCCGCCTACCTCGAGAAATTCCCCAGGATGGCAGAGATTCCCACCTTCGGTGGCTTCAAGGACGGCACCTTCGATGTCGAGCAGGCCGTCTCGCTTAAGCCAGATGTCATCCTGATGAACATCGAGTCGAAGCAGGCGACCGAGGACGCCAAGTATATCGAGAAGCTCGCCTCCGCCGGCATTCCGCTCGTCTATGTCGATTTCCGCGAGCGCCCCTTCATCAACACCGAGCCCAGCATGCGCCTCTTCGGCAAGCTGTTCGGCAAAGAGGAGCGCGCCGAGGAGTTCATCGCCTTTCGCGCCGCCGAGATCGCCCGCGTCACCGACGTGATTGAGAAAGCCAAGCCGGCAAGGCCCAAGGTCTTTATCGAGCGTGCCGGTGGCTATTCGGAAGACTGCTGCATGAGCTTCGGCGATGACAATTTCGGCAAGTTCGTCGAGATGGCGGGCGGCGACAACATCGCTATGGACATCATTCCGGGCACGTTCGGCACGCTCAATCCCGAACAGATCATCGCCTCGAACCCGGATCAGATCATCGTCACTGGCGGCTGGTGGGAAGCCTATGTGCCGGGCGGCGCCTGGGTCGGTGTCGGCCCCGGCCGCGACGAGGCCGAGGCGCTGCGCAAGCTGAAGGCGCTGACCGAACGGCCGGCGCTGACTGGCGTGAAGGCCGTCGAGAACGGTCAGGTGCATGCCATCTGGCATCAGTTCTACAACAGCCCCTATCAGTTCGTCGCCATCCAGCAAATGGCGAAGTGGCTGCATCCGGATCTTTTCGCCGACCTCGACCCCGAAGCGACCTTCAGGGTGCTGCACGAGAAGTTCCTGCCGGTCGCCTACAGGCCGGGCCACTGGGTCTCGCTGACCGATGTCGATTGAGACGACGGCCGCCGGCGCCGCGGTCGATCGCACCGAGGGACGAGGGCGTTATCGCGCCCTCGTCTGGCGACGGCAGATCATTCTCGCCGGCCTTTGCGCCGCCCTGCTCTTGAGCCTCTGCGTCGACCTTGCGGTCGGTCCAGCTCGCTATGGGCTCGGTGAGGTCGTGCGGGCGCTTCTTGCTCCTGATACGGTGCCGCAGCAGGTGCGCGTGGTGCTCTGGGAAATCCGCATGCCGGTGGCGCTGATGGCCATCGTCGTGGGAGCGGCGCTCGCCGTGGCCGGCGCGCAGATGCAGACAATCCTCAACAACCCGCTGGCGAGCCCCTTCACGCTCGGTATATCAGCCGCCGCGAGTTTCGGCGCAGCACTTGCACTGGCCTTCGGCGTGAGGCTCATCCCCGCCGCGGTCGAATATGTCGTGCCGATCAACGCCTTCGTGATGGCGATGCTGGCGGCGTTCCTCATTCACATGCTGAGCGTCAAGCGCGGCGTCAGCGTGGAGACCATCGTGCTGCTCGGCATCGCGCTGGTCTTCACCTTCAACGCGCTGCTCGCGCTCGTCCAGTTTTTCGCATCGGCGGAAGCGCTGGCGGCAGTCGTCTTCTGGACCATGGGTAGCCTCACCAAGGCCACCTGGCCCAAGCTCGCCGTCACTACATTCATTCTCCTCGCAGTTTTGCCCATTTTCGCGCGGCGCGCCTGGGCGCTGACGGCGCTGCGGCTGGGCGAAGACAAGGCAGCCAGCTTTGGCGTCAAGGTCGGTCGCTTGCGGCTGGAGACGCTGATGCTGGTGACTCTTCTCGCCGCCATCCCCGTCGCCTTCGTCGGCACCATCGGCTTCATCGGCCTCGTTGGTCCGCATATCGCACGGATGGTCATCGGGGAGGACCAGCGCTTCTTCCTGCCCGCGTCGGCCCTGTCGGGCGCGCTGATCCTGTCGGCGAGCTCCGTGGTCAGCAAGTCGCTCATCCCCGGGACAGTCTTCCCGATCGGCATTGTCACCTCGCTCATCGGCATTCCGTTCTTCATCTCGCTCATCCTGTCCAGCGCGAGGCGCTCATGGTGACGATCCAGCTCGACGCGCTCGGCGCGCGCTACGGCAAGAGTCTTCGGCTTCGGGATGTGACCACACCTGCGTTCGAGGGCGGCGACATCGTGGCCGTGATCGGCCCGAACGCGGCCGGCAAGTCGACGCTCTTCAGGCGCATCTCCGGGCTTCTGCACGGACCGGGCCAGGTGCATGTCGACGGTGCGTCCCGGGGGCGGAATGCCATCTGCTACATGCCGCAGGACACCTCCGCCAATGCGGTGCTCACCGTCTATGAGTCGGCGCTGCTCGCCCGCAAGCAGGGAATGGGCTGGTCTGTGGGCGACGATGATCTGGCTTGCATCGACGAGACTCTGGCGGCGCTCGGCATCGCCGACATCGCTTTCCGCAATGTGGGCGAGCTTTCCGGCGGCCAGCGGCAGCTCGCCAGCCTGGCGCAGACGCTGGTGCGCGAGCCGGAAATCCTGCTGATGGACGAACCGACATCGGCACTCGATTTGTCGCGGCAGGTGGAGGTGCTCGGCCTCATGCGGGAACTTGCCCGGGCGCGAGGCATGGTCGTGCTGATCGCCCTGCACGACCTCAATCACGCCCTGCGCTTCAGCGATCAGGCGATGGTCATCGCGGATGGCCGGCTGGTCGCATGCGGGCCGTCGCCGGACATCATCACATCCGATCTGCTCCGGGATATTTATCACGTCGACGCGCGCGTCGAGCCGTGCTCGCGCGGCATCGGCCACGTCATCGTGGATGGCGTGGCGGATGGGCGTCGGACGGTCGTTATGTCGGCAGCGGAAACTGAATCCGGGATCCGGAGGAGATTCGAAGCGGCAGCCGTTCCGGCCGCATGACGGCAACCGCATTACGCCGCTTGCAGCGAACAGGTCGCCGTCACCTGCCCCTATTCGGCCACTGGCTCAGCAACTCGATGGCCCGTCGGTTGCGCCGCCAAGCAGCCTGACGTTGAGCCGGCCGCCGGTGAACAGCATGTCGTCCAGGGCCTCGGCCAGATCCTCGGGGGTCACCACCTCTCCGTCGCCACGCATGATGCTGGTC
>NZ_RZOT01000144.1:0-11570 GCF_003999085.1 Mesorhizobium sp. M4A.F.Ca.ET.090.04.2.1 | reverse complement strand
CCGCAGTACGACGCGACCACCAACACCGCCCATGTCGGCGCCCAGGTCCTGTTCGAGATCCTGAGCCTGATGGTGTTCAGCCCGGCCATCAAGAAAGGCTGAGGCGACGCCAAGCCAATACGGCCGCCGCGCTGGAGCCGGCGGCCGGACTCAACAACAAGCTTCCAGCAGGGGAACTAAAATGACACTTCGCAACACGCTGAAATCCGCCACCACGGCAATGTTGATGCTCGGCGCCGCCGGCCTGTCCTCCCAGGCCGCCAGGGCCGATGCCATCGACGACATCACCAAGGCCGGCACCGTCAATGTCGGCATCTTCTCCGACTTTCCGCCCTTCTCCTCGGCCAGCGCCGACATGAGCATCAAGGGCTACGACATCGACGTGGCGCAGGCGATCGCCGACTCCCTGAAGGTGAAGCTGAACCTGGTCAGCGTCACCGGCCAGAACCGCATTCCCTATCTCACCGACAAACGCGTCGACTTCCTGATGAGCGTCGGCTACTCGAAAGAACGCGCCGAGGTGATCGATTTCGCCGCCGCCTACGCGCCCTACTATATCGCCGTCATCGGCCCGGCCGCGCTGTCGGTCAAAGGCAAGGAAGACCTTGCCGACAAGTCGATCGCCGTCAATCGCGGCACGCTGGAGGACACCTCGCTGACCGAAGCGGCGCCGGCTTCCGCCGACATCCGCCGCTTCGACAACTACAACTCCGTCATCCAGGCCTTCATCTCCGGCCAGACCCAGCTGATGGTTGTGGGCAACGATGTCGGCGCCCAGGTGCTGGCCAAGCAGGATGCGTTGCAGCCGGAGCAGAAGTTCCAGCTGCTGACCTCGCCCTCGCATATCGGCCTCAACAAGAACGAGGACCGACTGAAGAAGGCGATCAACGACGCGGTCGCCAAGATGCTGGCCGAAGGCAAGCTGGACGAGAGCTCGAAGGCCTGGCTGAAGACGCCGCTCAACCCCGACAACCTCAAGGACTGATCGCGAGCCCATCCCGATCGAATCGGGATGGGCTCAATCTTTGTTTGAGCATGATCTTTCTGAACCGAGGGTTCGGGATCATGCTTTGGAGCAACAGGGCGTTTTGCCATGGGCTACAGCCTCGACTTCGGCTGGCTTACGGGTGCGGCGGGCGCGATCGCGCGCGGCGCGGCGACGACGATCCTGCTGATCGCCGTCACCACGCTGGCGGGAACGTTCCTCAGCATCCTGGGGGCCGCCGGCAAAAGAAGCGGCCCAAAGCCGCTGCGGCTGGCGATCGCGACCTATGTCGAGGTAATGCGCAACACGCCGTTCCTGGTGCAGCTGTTCTTCATCTTCTTCGGCCTGCCCAGCCTCGGCATTAGACTCGATCCGATCCTGGCCGCCATGCTGGCGATGACGCTCAACATGGCGGCCTATACGATCGAGATCGTCGGCGCCGGACTGGACGCGGTGCCGCGCGGGCAGACGGAAGCCGCACTGGCGCTTGGGCTCAGGCCGCGCCTGGTGTTCGTCAAGATCGTGCTGCCGCAGGCGCTGAAGGTGATCTACCCGGCGCTGACCAGCCAGATCGTCATCATGATGCTGGAGTCGGCCGTCGTGTCGCAGATCGCGGTGCGGGAACTGACTTACGAGGCCGACATGCTGCAGGCGCGCACCTTCCGCGCCTTCGAGACCTATTTCGTGGTGACGCTGGTCTATCTCGGCCTGTCGATGGGGCTGCGCCGGTTGCTGGTCGGCGGCGGACGCCGCGTCCTGGGGGCCGGCGTGTCATGATCGAGTTCACTTTCTGGGACATATTGCGCAACCTGCTGCTCGCCGCGCGCTGGACGGTGCTGTTGTCGCTCGCCGCCTTCGTCGGCGGCGCGCTGGTCGGCCTGGCCGTACTGTTCTTGCGCATCGCCAAGACCAAATGGACCCGGCGGATTGCCTCCGGCTACATCGCGCTGTTCCAGGGAACGCCGCTCTTGATGCAACTCTTCCTGATGTTCTTTGGTCTGCCGATGCTCGGGCTGCGCATCGAGCCATGGACGGCGGCGGCGCTCGGCCTCACCTTCTTCGCCAGCGCCTATCTGGCCGAGATCTGGCGAAGCGGCGTCGACGCGCTGCCGCGCGGCCAGTGGGACGCCGGCGCCAGCCTCGGGCTGCACTACCTGCAGGAACTCAGGCTGATCATCCTGCCGCAGGCGTTCTCGATCACCCGCGCGCCGACCGTCGGCTTCCTGGTGCAGCTGATCAAGTCGACGGCGCTGACCTCGATCATCGGCTTCGAGGAACTGGTCAGGACCTCCAACGCCATCAACAACGCGACCTTCGAACCGTTCACCGTCTACGGACTGGTGGCGCTGATCTTCTTCGTCATGTGCTTTCCACTGACGCAATACGCGCGCGCGCTCGAGCAACGAGCGGCGGCACACTGATCCGCCTGACGGCGGAGAAACGCAACCAAGGGAACCCGCCGGACAACCGGCACAACAGAGGAGAATTGAAATGAACAGACTGATCGCAACACCCATCACCCGGCGCGGCGTGCTTGGCGCCGGCTTCGCCGCCGCCGGCGTGCTCGCCATGCCCGCGGTGCTGCGGGCGCAGGACAAGTCGCTGAAGGTCGGCGTCTATGGCGGCTACTTCAAGAAATCGTTCGACGAGCATGTCTTCCCGGAATTCACCAAGGCAACCGGCATCGCGGTGGAATCGGTCGCCGAACCGACCGGCGAGGCCTGGCTGGTGCAGCTCGAACAGGCGGCCAAGGCCGGGCAGGCGCCGGCCGACCTTTCGATGATGTCGCAGACCTCGACGCTGAAGGGCCAGTCGACCGAATTGTGGACGCCGCTCGACACCTCGAAGGTCAAGCATTACGACCAGCTGCTGCCCCGCTTCATCAACAAATATCCGGACGGCCGCGTCGCCGGCATCGGTGCCGTCGCCTGGTGGATCACGCTGGTCACCAACACCGACGTCTACAAGGACGCGCCGACGTCGTGGGCGGCACTCTGGGACAAGGCCAACGAGGACAAACTCGGCCTGCTGGCGCTCGCCTCCAACTCGTTCCTGCTCGAAGTGACGGCCAAGACCTTCATGGGCGGCACCAACGCGCTCGACACCGAGGACGGGCTGAACAAGGCGTTCGAGAAACTGGCCGAGGTCAAGCCGAACGTGCGCCTCTGGTATCGCGACGAGGCGCAGTTCGAGCAAGCGCTGAAGTCGGGCGAGATCCCGATGGGCCAGTACTACCACGACGTCACCGGGCTTGCGGCCGCCGACGGCTTCCATGTCCGTTCGACCTTCCCGAAGGAAGGCGGCATCCAGGATTCCGGCAACTGGGTGCTGTCGCGCGCCTCGACCAAGGTCGAGGAGGCGCACGCCTTCATCGACTTCATGAGCCAGCCTTCGATGCAGGGCGTCATGTCGCGCAAGGTCGGCACCACGCCGACGCTGAAGAAGGAGGTGCTCGACCTCAAGCCGGAAGAGTTCGCCGCTGTGTCGTCGGACATCGAGCCGATCATCCCGCGCTACGACCTCTATACGTCGAAGGCCGACTGGATCAACCAGAAGTGGACCGAGTTGATCGTCGGCTGAGCACTGGCATGAAACCGGCCGCCGGACATCTGCCCGGCGGCCCTTGCGGTGCAATATCCTGAGAGAGGGGTGAGCATGTCCGGATTGAACATCAACGCCATCACCAAGAAATTCGGCAATTTCGCCGCCGTCGACAATGTGCAGCTCAACGTGCCGCATGGCACTTTCGTGTGCCTGCTCGGCCCGTCGGGCTGCGGCAAGACCACGCTGCTGCGCATGATCGCCGGGCTGGAGGAACCGACCAGCGGCGCCATCGTGCTCGACGGCGAGGACATCACGCCGCTGCCGACGCACAAGCGCAATCTCGGCATGGTGTTCCAGTCGCTGGCGCTGTTTCCGCATCTGTCGGTCGGCGACAACATCTCTTATGCGCTGCGCATCCGTGGCGCCTCCAGGGAAGAGCAGAAGAAGCGGGTCGACGAGTTGCTGACGCTGATCCATCTGGCGGGCTTCGCAGACCGGCCCGTTGCCAAGCTTTCGGGCGGCCAGCGCCAGCGCGTGGCGATTGCCCGCGCGCTCGCCCTGTCGCCGAAACTGTTCCTGCTCGACGAGCCGCTGTCGGCGCTAGACGCCAAATTACGCGAGGCGATGCAGGTGGAACTGCGCCAGCTGCAGCAGCGGCTCGGTATCACCACCATCGTCGTCACCCACGACCAGCGCGAGGCGATGACCATGGCCGATCTGGTCGTCGTCATGGGCCACGGCAAGATATTGCAGGCGGCGCCGCCAATCGAGATCTACCGCAAGCCGGCCGACGCCTTCGTCGCCGACTTCATCGGCATCACCAACCTGTTGCCGGTCGAGGTCGACAGCGCCGGGCGCACCACCATCCTCGGCACCGCCATTCCGGGCCTCGCCATGCCGGCGGGGTTGCGCAAAGCTTCTGTGTCGATCCGTCCCGAGGACGTGCATCTTGGCGACCCTGGCGGTGCCGGCCTCACCGGCGAGGTGAGCTTCGTGCGCGACCTCGGCGGCACAATCGAGACCTTCATCGAGGTGGGCGGAACCAGCATCGTCGCGGTGACGACGCCGCGCGAGCGGCACGACGCGCCGGTTGGCGCCAAGGTCGGCGTCGTGCTGCCGCCGGAAAGCTGCGTGGTGCTCGGCTCATGAGACGCGAAGCTCCCAAGTCGGTAGCCGACTACACGCCGCTCTTCTTTCCGGGCCTGATGCTCATCATCTTCTTTGTCGTGCCATTCTCGACGATGATCGCGGTGAGCTTCTTCAAGCGCAATCCGTCCGGCTTCTACACACCGGATTTCGTCATCGACAATTACGCGCGCTTCCTGTCGGTCTTCTTCGGCGGCGTGCTCGGCTTTTCGCTGATGCTGGCGGTGCTGGTCGCCGTCTGCTGCGTGGCGATTGGCTTCCCTTTCACCTACCTCCTAACCAGGCGGCCGCGCCGCGTGCAGACGCTGTGGCTGGTCGGCCTGCTGTCGGTGCTGTCGCTGTCGGAAGTCATCATCGGCTTTGCCTGGTCGACGCTGTTCTCGCACACGGCGGGCATCACCAACCTGTTCGTGGCGATCGGGCTGATGGACAAGCCGGTGGCGCTGCTGCCGACTTTCGGCGCGGTGCTGACCGGCATGGTCTACCAGGCGCTGCCCTACACGATCCTGGTGCTCTATCCAGCGCTCGTCCGGCTCGACCCGACCCTGCTGGAGGCGGCGCGCACGCTCGGCGCCTCGCCGGTCAAGGCCTTCTTCAACGTCGTCGCGCCGGCGCTCCGCAACACCATCGTGGCGACGCTGATCATGGTCTTCGTCTTCGCGCTCGGCTCCTATCTGTTGCCGCAGATCCTCGGGCGGCCGCAACACTGGACGCTTTCGGTGCTGATCACCGACCAGGCGATCTACCAGTCCAACATGCCCTTCGCGGCGGCGATGGCGGTGTTCCTGGTACTGATCTCGCTGGCGCTTGTCGGCATGACACTGCTCGTCGGACGCAGGGAGAACGCGCTATGACCGCAACCTGGCTTCGCCGTCTCTACTTCACCGTCATCGCGCTGTTCCTGGCGGCGCCCCTCATCGTCGTTGCCGGTGTCTCGGTCAATTCGCGCCAGGAGCTGACCTTCCCGCCGGTCGGCTTCTCGGCTGCCTGGTACGCGCAGATCTTCACCGATCCGGAATGGCGGCTGGCGCTGATCCATTCGGTGACGCTCGCCGTCTGCTCGGCGGCGATCGCGGTGGCCATCGCGCTGCCGCTTGCCTGGTTCCTGTGGCGGCGCATCGCGCCATGGGCGAACATCTTCCAGGTGTTGGGGCTGGCGCCCTTCATCCTGCCGCCGGTCATCACGGCGCTCGGCTTCTTGAGCTTCTGGGCGACGGTCGGGCTTTTCGGCCAGTTCTTCACCGCCATCATCAGCCACGCGATCTTCTTCGTGACGCTGCCGCTGGTGACGCTGTCACTGGGCTTCGCCTCGATCGACCGCTCGCTGGTCGAGGCGGCGGCGACGATGGGCGCCGACGACCGCAAGGTGCTGAAGACGGTGGTGCTGCCGCTGATCCTGCCCTATCTCGTCTCCGGCTACGCCTTCGCCTTCGTGCTGTCGCTCAACGAGTATATCGTTGCCTACATGACGATCGGCTTCACCACCGAGACATTGCCGATCAAGATCTTCAACGCGCTGCGCTACGGCTACACGCCGACGATGGCCGCGGTGTCCGTGTTCTTCGTCGCGGTGGCGTCGCTGGTGTTCGGCTCGATCGCCAGGTTCGGCGACATCCGCAGGCTGCTCGGCGCCATGTCTTCCGACGGCAACTGAATACCCGTGAAACGCAACGGCCATCGATCCCGGTGGCCGTTCCTCAATGCCCGTAGGACAGCGCCGGCGTGATGCGGTCGCGCCGCAGCCAGCGCGCCAGCAGAAGTGCGGCCACCACCGCCAGTCCAGACGACAGGCCGATCCAGATGCCGACGCCGTTGAAGCCGAAATCGAAGGCGAGCAGCACGCCAAGCGGCAGGCCGACGCCCCAATATCCGATCGCGGCATAGATCATCGGCACCTTGGTGTCGTGCAGGCCGCGCAGCATGCCGGCCGTCACCGCCTGCGCGCCGTCGAAGATCTGGAATAGCGCGGCGAAGACCAGGAAGGAGACGGCAAGCGCGATCACCCTGGCATTGGCCGGATCGGTCAGATCGATGAAGGCGCTGATCAGGAGGTGCGGCCACAGGATCATCACCAGCCCCATCAGCGCCATGAAGGAAACGCCGATGACAAAGGCCGTCCAGCCGGCGCGGGAAACGCCTTCCGGATTGCCGGCGCCATGAGCCAGGCCGACGCGCACCGTGACGGCCTGGTTGAGGCCGAGCGGCACCATGAAGGAGATCGAGGCGATCTGGATCGCGATGGCGTGCGCGGCCAGTGAGTCCGCATCGATCAGACCCATCAGCAGGGCCGCGGCGTTGAAGATCGTCACCTCGAAAGCGAGGATGCCGGCGATCGGCAGGCCGAGCCTGAGCAGACCCTTGAAGCGCGGCCAGTCGGAGCGCCAGAAGCGGCCGAACAGGTGGTAGCGGCGGAATTTCTGCTCGAGCATCACCACCGCCGCCAAACCGGCGAACATCAGCGTGCTGGACAGCGACGTGGCGAGGCCAGAGCCGGAAATGCCCATCGCCGCGACGCCGAGATTGCCGAACATGAACACCCAGTTGAAGAAGGCGTTGCAGGCGACGGCGACGAAGACGATGACCAGCGCCCAGCCCGGCCGCTCCAGCGCCGAGATGAAGGAACGCAGCACGATATAGCCGTAGAAGGGCAGCACCGCCCATTCCAGCCAGCGCAGATAGATGCCGGCCTGATGCGCCAGCCTGGGCTCCTGGCCCATGGCCAGAAGCACGCTCTCGCCGTGCCAGAGGAAGACCCAGATCGGGATCGAGATCAGGATCGCCAGCCACAGGCCCTGGCGCACGGTGCGGCGCAGGTCGCGCACCGAATGGCGGCGGCGACCGAGCTCGGTCGCCATCATCGGCGAGGTCGCCAGCATCAGGCCGAGACCGAAGATCAGCGGCATGAAATAGAGGTTGGCGCCGAGCGCGCCGGCTGCCAGCGTGTCCGGCCCCAGCCGGCCCATCATCATGACGTCGGTCGCGGTCATGGCGGTTTGGCCGAGATTGGTCAGCACCATCGGCCAGGCAAGCGCCAGCGTCGCCCTGATTTCCTGACGCCAAAGATTTTCCGGCGCGCGAGCGCCGGCTTCGATCGCAGACATTTTCCGCTCTTCAGACCACGGCGCGTCGGGACAGAGCCCGGAAGCCGCACACAAACGGCGCAATATGGCGCCGTTTGCGTCGTCTATTGAACGAAATGCGACATGAAGGCAAGGGAGGACGGGCGGCGAACCATTGAGCCAGCGGCGCCGGCGCCTCGTTCACTTGCCGCACGGAGCCTGCTACGGGTTTCCGGGACGGGAGGAATGGATGACGTTCAGACAAAGGAAAAATACCGCCGCGATCCCGCGCACCGTGCCCTCCTTCGAGCATATCGTCACCGAAGCGAGCGACAGTTTCCTATGGCGTCTGGACGACTATCCGTGGGAACGCAATGTCTGGAACTTCCATCCGGAATACGAAATCCATTTGCTCAGGAAATCGTCGGGCGTGGCGCTGGTGGGCGATCATATCGGCGAGTTCGGGCCGGGTTACCTGGCGATCGTCGGCGGTGGCCTGCCGCATGACTGGGTGACCGCCGTGCAGCCCGGCGAGCTGATCGAAGGGCGCGATATCGTGCTGCAGTTCGATCCGCAGCGGCTGCGCGGCTCGGCGGGCCTGCTGCCGGAGCTGCGCGAGTTGGAGCCGTTCCTGGAGCGGTCGCTGCGCGGCATGGTCTTCCACGGACAGACGGCAATCGACGGCGCCGCGCTGCTGGAACGGATGGGCACGGTGCACGGGCTGCCACGGCTCTGCCTGTTCCTCGAGCTGGTCGACCTCTTGGCCAGCACCGATGAATACGAGCTGTTGTCGTCGCCCGATTTCTCGCCGCTGCTCGACGCCCAATCGCTCGACATCATCCAGCGCACGCTGACCTATCTGTTCCAGCACTTCGCCGAGGACCTGAAGCTGCCGGATGTGGCGGAGCTGGCCGGGATGAGCGAAAGCACATTCTCGCGCTTCTTCCAGAAGAACACAGGCAACAGCTTCAGCGACCACCTGGCCAAGCTCAGGCTCTGGCAAGCCTGCAAGCTGCTTTCCGACACCGAGATCCCGATCACCGATATCTGCTTCCAGGTCGGCTACATGAACATCTCCAACTTTAACCGCGCCTTCCTGCGCAAGCACAAGATGACGCCGTCATCCTACCGCAAGCTGTCGCGGCATCGGCTGGCGATGCGGGCCTGATCCGGTCGAGAACCGACTCCCAAAACAGCACTGATACTCGTGTGCCAAGTCTGTCCCGCCTTGGTGGTTTTTTGCGCCGCACAATGCATAAAAGTACAGGTTTGCTGCAACGGGGCTTCTAGCGTGCCCCTTTGCAACTCCTCATTTTGGCGACGGGTGGCAAGTTGCTCGGGCGACGGTGAGGGTCGCTTAGCCCGAGGACAGCCGCTTCCCGCGACGATTCCTGGAGGAGAAAAACCAATGAAATCAACTCGGCTCGCTGCCAGCCTGGGCGCAGCTTTCGTGCTTACCGCATCCGCTT
Source organism: Mesorhizobium sp. M4A.F.Ca.ET.090.04.2.1 (assembly GCF_003999085.1). NCBI lineage: Bacteria > Pseudomonadati > Pseudomonadota > Alphaproteobacteria > Hyphomicrobiales > Phyllobacteriaceae > Mesorhizobium > Mesorhizobium sp. M4A.F.Ca.ET.090.04.2.1. Next base: position 2,367 of record NZ_RZOT01000144.1, on the reverse strand, counting down.
CAACGATGGCGCTGGCACAGGCGCCGGTCTGCTCGGCGCCGGTCAAGGTGCTGGCGCAGCCGCGCGACGGACTGACGCTGCTGGAGGACTCCAAGGACGAGTTCAAGAAGCTCTCCGGCGCCGGCTTCCAGATCGACTACCTCAACGAGAACGACCGCCGGGCAAAGTCGCGCGCCGATGCGTCCACCGTCGGCAACTACAACGTCTACTATGTCGACGAAGCCAATGTCGCGCTGTTCGCGTCGTCCGGCTGGATCGCGCCGCTCGCCGATTATTATCCGGCCGAATACGACTTCGCCGACTTCGATCCGGGCCGGCAGAAGGTCGCCACCTATGACGGCAAGGTCTGGTTCGCGCCGCTGACCGGCGGCGGCGACCTGATGGTCTATCGCAAGGACATTCTGGAGGCCGCCGGCATCCAGCCGCCGAAGACACTGGACGATCTGCTCGCCGACGTGCCGAAGCTGACCAATGCCGACAAAGGCATGTACGGCATCGCGCTGCGCGGCGCGCGCGGCTCGGGCGCCAATGTCTGGCGCTGGATGCCCTACTTCAAGGCCTATGGCGGCAAGTGGTTCGACGGCGACAAGCCGGCTTTCAATTCGGACGCCGCGGTCAAGGCGACCGAGACCTACCTCAAGCTGTTCAAGGATTCGGCGCCCGGCACGCAGACCGGCAGCTGGGATGAATCGACCGGCGCCTTCCTCTCCGGCCAGGTCGCTATCCTCGTCGAATCGACGCCGCTGTCGGGCATGGCGGTCGATCCGAAAACCTCGCAGGTGGTCGGCAAGGTCGGCTTCCTGCCGCCGCCCGCGCCACTGCCTGGCGGCGGCTACGGCCATGGCCTCGCCATCGCGACGAAGGCCAATCCGGACGACGCCTCGAAGAAGTGCGCCGGCTTGTTCGTCGCCTGGGCGACATCGAAGGAGAACGAGAAGCGCCGGCTCGACGCGCACCAGTTCGGCGAGCTCAACCGCACCAGCATCCTGTCCAGCAAGGAATTCGCCGACATCTACGGCGCCGATCTCGGCCAGGCGCTGGCCGAAACCGGCAAGGTGACGGCGGTGAACTTCTGGCAGGATCCGCGCTGGCCGGATCTCGGCGACCGCTGGGGCATCATCCTCGAAGAGCTGGTCACCGGCACGCGAACCGACATCAAGGGCAGCCTCAACGAGCTCGAGGCCTACGCCAACGAGCTGGTGAAGAAGAAGTAGTCCTCCCGTCCGCGGCGCGCGGTCCACGGCATTCGCCGAAATGCCGGACCTGCGCGCCGCGGGTTCTTCAGACCCGCCAACACCCGAAAGGCCCGCGAGGATAGGCCATGCGCCGACGCTCTTCCCTGCCCGTCACATTTCTTGTCCCGACGCTCGCCATCCTGCTGGTGCTGTCGATGGTGCCGACGCTCTACGCCATCGTCATCGCCCTGCAGAACCGCGAGCTGAGTTCGCCGGGCTATTCCTGGGTGTGGTTCTCGAATTTCGCCGAGCTTTTCCTCGACCGCCGCTTCCTCAACGCCGTCTGGGTCTCGGTCAAATGGGAGATCGTCACCGTCGTGGCGACCATGGTGGTTGCGATCGGGCTCGGCGTGCTGATGTTCGAAGTGGCGTCGCCGCGGCTGCGCAACATCTATTGCCTGCTGTTCATCATCCCGGTGCTTTTGCCGCGTGTCTCGGCGGCCTTCGTGTGGAAGTTCGCCTACCATCCGCTCTATGGCATCGCCACCTATCCCTACCGGCTGGTCACCGGCGGACTGATCTTCGATCCGCTCTCCAAGGCCTCGACCGCGCTGTTCGCAGTCGCCTCGGTCGATGTCTGGCAATGGGGGCTGTTCTTCGCCGTCATCATACTGAAGTTGCTTGAAACCTTGCCGCCGCAGCCGATCGAGGCGGCGCGGCTCGACCATGCCAAGCGCTGGCAGATCCACACCTATGTGACGCTGCCGATGCTCAAGGCGCCGCTGATCAGCCTGATGTTCGTCAAGATGATCGAGTCGCTGCGCTCCTTCGACCTGATCTATGTGATGACGCGCGGCGGGCCGGGCGTCGCGACCGAGACGCTCGATATGTATGCCTTCTCGCAAGGCTTCATCGAGTCCGGCAAAGTCTCCTACGCCTCGGCGATGGCCGTGCTGATGATGATCGCCACGGTCATCACCTTCACGCTGCTGTGGAAGCGGGTGCAGGCATGAAGCAATATCGGATAAGACCGGGCCGCCTGATCGCCAAGGCCATCCTGGCGCTGGCCGGATTCCTCGCCGTGTTTCCGCTCGTCTGGACGGCGCTCAATGCGCTGAAGAACAATGTCGACATCATCACGCGGGTGCCGCGCCTGGTGTTCACGCCGACGCTTGCCAACATCGCCTACATT
>NZ_RZOT01000143.1:0-11571 GCF_003999085.1 Mesorhizobium sp. M4A.F.Ca.ET.090.04.2.1 | reverse complement strand
CACTATATGTGGCGGAGAGGTGGCTCGGCGAAGCCGAGACGGAGAGGGGGAGCGCCATATTCGATAGGAGAAGGTGGCGACAGCCGGACGAGGAGCGGCGGAAGGCCTGCAGGATGAAGCTTCAGCCAACTCGGTCAGCCGGCCGGTTACTCGCTCTCGCCATCCAGCGCCGGCACCGAAACACCGGCAAGCTCCGCCGCCAAAAGCCGCGCCGCGCCCGCCCTGGCGATGCGCAGCATCAGCGCCTTGCGCGTCGCCGCCGCCATGCGGTGCTCCGGCGCGTCGCGCAGGATCTCCGCGCCATAGCCGTCGGAGAGGATGAAGCCGCATTCCTCCGGAAAGATGTCCGAGGGCACGCCGGGATGGGTGGCGAAGAAGAAGCGGTCGGAATGCAGCCGGTAATCGGGCCATTTGCGGTCGACGCGGAAATCCTCTATCGAGGACTTGATCTCGATGATCCAGATGTCGCCCTGCCGGGTCAGCGCGACGAGATCGGCGCGCCGGCCGGTGGCGAGCGACAGTTCCGGCAGCACATGCGCGCCCATTTCGGCGAGCAGCCGCTGCACCCCGCGTCGCACCAGCATGGCGCGCTCCGACTGGCGGCCGTCGATCAAGGGGTTGATGGGAATCGGTGAGATGATGGGCATGGCCGGCACCATGCCAGATTTTGTTCACGGTTTGAACCCAGCAATAATCAAGCCTGGATTGCTGGAGGTCTGAATGGGAATTGAACCCATTACGTCGGTTTTGCAGACCGATGCGTCACCGTCCCGCCCTCAGACCTTGATGCGTCTATGCCCAATCCAATAGCGCCTAGTCAACCTGGTCGATGATCACGCGGCGCTGGCGACGTAAAATGGACACCAACTGCCATCCCGCCTTCCGGCGCTCCAATTCCGTGATCTGCCCTGCCGTGAGCTTCGACGCATGGCGTTTGTATATTGACAGACCCGCTTTGGTCGAAAGCCTTCTTCCCACGCTAATGCCGGTCCGGTAGCTTGGCTGGATGGACGTTCTGGATTGGTTGGCCCGATGGTACAAAGCACAATGCGATGGGGACTGGGAGCACCAGTCTGGTCCTTCGATCGGCACCATCGATAATCCGGGGTAGTCATTAAAGTCGACCTTGCAGGGACGGACTGCGATGGGCGGACCCTTGATTTGATAAGGCACAACTACGAGCACAAAACCGACTGTGGGCGTGCTGGACAGAGGACAACGTGTTTCAGAGCGTTGGTGGCCCGCTCCACCTTGGTTCGTTTCTTGAGACGTTTCGAGACTCGGCGACGAACGTCCGGTGAGCTCTCTGGGCCCACCCGAGACCCCGCCATCTGGACATTAGCTACCGTTAATGGTTGTGTCCGCTTGCATTCGCCGCTGGTGATTGCAACAGGTGGCAACCTGGCCCGCGTCTTTCCGTCCAGGGAAAGACGCGGGTTCACCGCCTGTCCGGCGCTCAAAGGCGCGGATGCGGTTCAGCAACAGCGCCCGGCTGAATGGGAACACCCGGAAACGATTGGACGGTGGTCACGCAAGGGCGCCAATTGCACCCAAAAGAAGTCAGCGCCGGAACCGTTTTCAGCCTTGAAAGGTCGAGAGCGCCGATCATATAGAAACATATATGTTTCTTGTTGCTTTCGGGGCGGAAATGGCGGTGGACAGAGCGGTATCGAATGGCGAGAGGCTTTCGGCCTTCGATCTCGATACGCTGCGCGAGATGTTCAGGAAGTCGGTTCGCGAGCATGGCGTCACGACAGCCGATTGGGCGGAACACGCCAGATTGTTCATCAAACAGACCACCAGCCGCAAACCCGGCAAGAAGCGTTCGCGAACGGCATAGCCATCGCCGCCCCCTGGACTGCCGGCAAATCGCCGGGCTTACGCCCGCGCCGCGGGAGCCGATCCCGAATTGCCGGAGAGCAGCAGCCTCAATCTCAGGCCGATCATCACCACGCCCGTGAAACGCTGCTGCCAGGCCAGCAGGCCGGGCCAGCGGTAGAGCCATTGGCCGATGGTGTGGGATGCCAACGCCACCGAGCCCGGCGAGAGGATGCCTCCCAGCTTCTGGATGGTGCCCAGAACGACGAGCTGGGTCCACACCGGACCGGAACCCGGATCGACGAACTGCGGCAGGAAGGCGAACATGAAGAGCAGGGATTTCGGGTTGGCTGTTGATCGTCCCTTCGCGGACCGCCGACCAGTCTGAAATGCGGCTCACGGCGAGACGCTTCGTTTTCTGGCCGCCCAGGCTCGACGCGATCATCCTGACGCCGAGATAGAGCATGTAGAGCGCGCCGGCCCATTTCAGCGCGGTGAGGCCCGCCGGATAGGCTTGCAGCAGCGACGCGATGCCGAGCACGAGCAGGCCGACCTGCACGACGCCGGCCACGAAGATCATGCCGACGACGGTGAGCAGGGCGATCCGCCGCCGTTGTCTGATGCCGCGCGCGATCACCAGCATTATGTCGGGGCCGGGCGTGATCTCGAGCACCACCAGCGCCGCGATGAAGGTCAGCAGGGCCGTGGTGGTTGGCAAGGGCGCGATCCTGTCGTGGCTGCGGCGATCAGTTCGCCGTCTTGCTGTGCTCGTCCACGGTCAAGCCCGCCATGTCGTCCAGGATCGGGCAGTCCGGGCGGTGGTCGCCGTGGCAGGCGTGGACCAGCGTCTGCAAGGTGGCGCGCATCGATTGCAGCTCGCGCACCCTCTCCTCGATCGCCCTGACATGGGCTGCGGCGATCTCGCGCACGTCGTGGCTGGCGCGTTCGCGGTCCTGGTAGAGCGCCATCAGCTGGCGGCAGTCGTCGATGGAGAAGCCGAGATTGCGCGCGCGGCGCAGGAAGGCCAGCCGGTGGATGTCGTCGCCGGAATAGTCGCGATAGCCGTTGCTGGCGCGCGAAGGCGCGATCAGGCCGATCTCTTCATAGTAACGAATGGTCTTGGCCGGCAGCCCCGACCGCTCCGCGGCATCTCCGACATTCATGGCACTTTCCTCGACTTCGCCCGTCCCGCCGGACCGGCCCATTGATTTTGCTTCACAATCCTATGAGTCCTGTTGCCGAAATGCCGCAGTCGCGGCCTTACCGGCAGGTAAGGTCTTGCATATAGGCAGTGCGTGCTTGGCAAGCAAAAGAAATGCCAGCATGAATGGTTTCAGGAAAAAGCGGCCGACTCGTGCCGCGATCAACGGGCTGGGCATCGGACCTATTCATGCGCTTGAAGTCTTTTGCAATCGTCGCTGCTCTTGCGCTGTCGACCGCGATTTCCGGTTGCAGCACCATCGGCTCGCGACTCTTCACCAACGACTATGGCGCGGTTACCGATGCGGGCTATCAATTGCCGCGCATCCCGATCGAGAAGGTTCCGGCGCGCTTCCATCGCCAGGAAGTGGACTACGACACTAAGGAAAAGCCGGGCACCATCATCGTCGATACCCAGAACAAGTTCCTCTACTTCGTCGAGGGCGACGGGCTGGCGATACGCTACGGCATCGGCGTCGGTCGTGAAGGCTTCGAGTGGCACGGCACCGCCCGCATCGCGCTGAAGCGCGAATGGCCGACCTGGACGCCGCCCTCGCAGATGATCAAGCGCCAGCCGGAACTCGCCAAATTCGCTGGCGGTATGGAGCCGGGCCTGAAGAACCCGCTCGGTGCGCGCGCCATGTATCTGTTCAACAAGGGCGGCGACATGGGCTACCGACTGCATGGCAGCCCGGAATGGAATTCGATCGGCAAGGCGATGTCGTCGGGCTGCATCCGGCTGATGAACCAGGACATCATCGACCTCTACGACCGCACCTCGGTCGGCGCCAAGGTCATCGTGATGTAAGGACCATGATCCCGAAAGTGGGAACCGGTTTTCGGGAAAGATCATGGTCAACTAAAAAGTTTCGTGCGCGGACCGTCTAGGCAACAAATGGACGTCCTAAAACAGAAAACCGGGCAATTCGGCCCGGTTTTTTGTTGACTGCGGATAAGGGAACGGTGGGATTAAGCCACTTGCTCGACCTGCTGCACCTCGGGAACGAAGTGTCGGAGCAGGTTCTGGATGCCGTGCTTCAGCGTCGCCGTCGACGACGGGCAGCCGGCGCAGGCGCCCTTCATGTGCAGGAATACGGTGCCGTTCTCGAAGCCGCGGAAGGTGATGTCGCCGCCGTCCTGCGCAACCGCCGGGCGCACCCGCGTGTCGAGCAGTTCCTTGATGGTGATGACCAGTTCCTCGTCGGCCTTGTCGTAGAATTCGCCGGTCTGGCTGGTTTCGGCAGCCGGGCCGCTCGTGGCCATGACTGGCGCGCCCGACATGAAATGCTCCATGATGGCGCCGAGGATCGCCGGCTTCAGATGTTGCCAGTCGGGACCGTCCTTGGTCACGGTGATGAAGTCATAGCCGAAGAAAACGCCGGTCACGCCGGGAATCTCGAACAGCCGGCCGGCCAGCGGCGAGGCGGCGGCAGCGCCGTCGGCGTCGCGGAAATCGGCGGTGCCTTCGCGAAGCACCTCCTTGCCGGGCAGGAACTTCAGCGTCGCCGGGTTCGGCGTCGACTCGGTCTGGATGAACATGACGGTCTCCATGCCCCTTCGGGCGGAAGTTTGGAATAATTCTAAATAGGACCTATCGGCTGGACATTCAAGCGAAACGCGTCGCCCGAACGGCTGGCTGGCGGAATGTTTTTGCGGGTCTCCTGCACCCACGTTGAGATGTGTCGGGATTCAGGTCAGGCCGAGTCGGGAACGGCGGGTTCCGAGAACCGGAGCGAGGCGTACTTGAAGTACATGAGCACGGAAGCGCAGGAAGCCGCCATTTGCAGGCCGGCCTCACCTGAATACCAACGCATCTCAGGCGAGGCTGTCGATCTCCTCGTCTGACAGATTCTGCGGCACCACGGTGACCGGAATGGGGAAGGCGGCGCCCCTGCCGGCCACCGCGCTGACGAGAGGTCCGGGGCCTTCCTTGCCGGCGCCCGCCGCCAGCACCAGGATGGCGATGTCCTGGTCCTCCTCGATCAGCTTGTGGATCTCTTCGGTCGGCTTGCCCTCGCGCACCACCAGTTCCGGCTCGATGCCGAGCTTCTGGCGAACCTTGTTGGCATAAGTATCGAGCGCGGCGCGCGCCGTCGCGGTCGCCTCTTCGCGCATGATCTTCTCGACCCCCAGCCAGTGCTGGAAATCGTCCGGCTCGATGACATAGAGCAGCACCAGCACGCCGCTGGTGCTCTGCGTCCGCTTCGAGGCATAGGCGACGGCGCGCTCGCATTCCGGCGTGTCGTCGATGATCGCCAGGAATTTGCGGCGGTGGCCAACTTCACGGCTGAGACGTTTGGAGACCATGTCTATCTGCTCGGTGTCAATTCGGCCGCAATCTGCCACCGCCACGGACCGGCGGCAAGCCGCCGGCCCTCATGGCAGTAGCGATCAACGAGATTGGATCGATCAGTCCTGCAAAAGGCCGATGATGTCGCGCACCGTCCGCATCGTCGATTCCGCCAGCACGCCGGCGCGCTCGCCGCCGTCCTTCAGCACCGCGTCGACATAGGCGCGGTCGCCTTCGATACGACGCATCTCGCCGGCCACCGGCGCAAGCTTCTCGACCGCAAGGTCGGCCAGCGCCGGCTTGAACACCGAGAACTGCTGGCCGCCGAATTCCCTCAGCACGTCGGCCTTGGAGATTTCGGCCAGCCCGGCATAGATGCCGACCAGGTTTTCCGCTTCCGGCCGGCTTTCCAGCCCGTCGACCTCGCTCGGCAAGGCTTCCGGATCGGTCTTGGCCTTGCGGATCTTCTTCGAGATGGTGTCGGCATCGTCGGTCAGGTTGATGCGCGACAGGTCCGACGGGTCCGACTTCGACATCTTCTTCGAACCGTCACGCAGGCTCATGATGCGCGCTGCCGGCCCGCCGATCACCGGTTCGGTGATCGGGAAATAGCCGTTCACGGTCTCCTCGCCAACCTGCATCTCGACGCCGACACCCAGAGCGGCGATGCGGTCCGAGAAGTCGTTGTTGAATTTCTGGGCGATGTCGCGGGTCAGTTCGAGGTGCTGTTTCTGGTCCTCGCCCACCGGCACATGGGTGGCGCGGTAAAGCAGGATGTCGGCCGCCATCAGGCTCGGATAGGCGAGCAGGCCGAGCGAGGCGTTCTCGCGGTCCTTGCCGGCCTTGTCCTTGAACTGCGTCATCTTGTTCATCCAGCCGATGCGCGCCACGCAGTTGAAGATCCAGGCAAGCTCGGCATGCTGCATCACCCGCGACTGGTTGAAGACGATGTGCTTCCTCGGGTCGATGCCGGAGGCGAGGAAAGCGGCGGTGATCGAGCGCGTCTGGTCAGCAAGGTCGTCATGGACGAGCTGCGCGGTCAGCGAATGCAGGTCGACGACGCAATAGATGCAATCGGACTGGACCTGCAGGGCCACGAATTTCTTGATGGCGCCGAGATAATTGCCGAGATGCAGATTGCCGGTCGGCTGGACGCCGGAAAAGACGAGCGGCTTGAAGGCGGTCATGATGTCCTCATGGCTTGTGGAGGGCCGTATCAGCGTGATTCCGAAAAGTTGCAGACTTTTCGGAGCCAATCACGCGGCTGGAGACCGCGCGCGGCGAAAGTCTTGCGACGGCGCGCTTATGGACGAGAGCGTGGAGAGGATCAAGAGGCGGAGATCACGGCAGAGCAATCGCATCAGGTGGATTTCCTGCTCAGTGGTGTTCGTGTCACGCTTGTTGCGTCTGTACCTCGGCCTGACAGGTCCGCGCCTCCCCCTCATTGTCCTGCCGGACATTTCTCCTCGTATAGTGATGGGGAGAAAGGCGCCGTCATCGCCGCGCTCGGTTTGCGACGAATTGTCTGGCGAAGACTGATGCCTGTCGGCTGGGGTCGCTGCAGTCAGGCTTACGGATCTGGAAACGGTTCCTTGACCGGCGGCGGGCTCTTGCGCTTCACGTTCCTGCGGATCATGCCGAAATCGGCGCCGCCGGTGGCGAAGGCGGTGACGAAGTAAAGCGTCGCTCCGCCGGCGACCAGCGCCAGCAGCGTCGTCGCTTTGATCACCAGCGGCGCGTCAGGCCCCAGCCTTGCGGCGAACCAGTGCTCGGCGAAGTAAAGGGCAACGGCCATCACCGCCGCCGACAGGACCAGCCTGGGAATGCGCTTCAACAGCGGTATGTCGCGGCCCCAATGGCCGCGCCGGATCAGTACGGCAAGCAGCATCATGGCGTTGACCCAGCCGGCGACGGCCGATGCGACCGCGATGCCCGGCGCGCCCATCGACGGGAACAGCGTCAGCGCGGTGGCGACGTTCACGCCGACCGAGATGGCGGCGAAGATCATCGGCGTGCGCGTATCCTCGCGCGCGAAATAGCCCGGCGTGAAGGCCTTGATCAGCACGAAGGCCGGCAGGCCGAGGCCGAAGATCGCCAGGATCGAGGCCACGATCGGCGTCGAGTGGTTGGCGGCAAACGCGCCGCGCTCATAGACCAGCCGCACGATCGGCTCCGACATCACCCAGAGCGCGGCCGCAGCCGGCAGGGTCATGAACAGCGTGAATTCGACCGAACGGTTCTGCAGATTCGCCGCTTCGATCAGGTTGCCCGATTTCAAGGCGCGCGACAGTTCCGGCAAGAGCACGATCGCCACCGCAACGCCGACGACGCCAAGCGGCAGTTGATAGATACGGTCGGCATAGGCGAGCGAGGACACCGCGCTGTCCTGCGCCGAGGCGATCGCCGTGCCGATCAGCTGGTTGATCTGGGTAATGCCGCCGGTGATCGCCGCCGGCAGCGCCAGGATCAAGAGCCGCTTGACGCTCGGCGTCATCTTCGGCCGGCGGAAGCCGATCGAGATGCCTGCATGGCGCACCGCCACCCAGACGATGGCGAGCTGCACGATGCCCGCCGCAAGCACGCCCCAGGACAGGCCGAAGCCGACATCATGCGCGTCCAGCCCGTTATACCAGGCGTAACCCAGCACGCTGATCAGAATGATGTTGAGGAAGGCCGGCGCGATCGCCGCCGCGAAATAGCGGCGCAGCGAATTCAGCATGCCGGCCATCATCGCGCCGAGCGACATGCAGATGAGATAGGGGAACATGATAGTCGCAAGCGTGACCGTCGTCTCGAACTTCCCCGGCGTGTCGGCAAAGCCCGGTGCCACCAGGTAGCGCACGATCAGCGGCATCGCCAGCTCCATGGCGATGGTCAGCGCCAGCAGCGCCGAGAACAGCACGCCGAACACTTCCTCGGAGAAGCGCTTGGCGCCATCGGTGCCATGCGTCTCGATGTCCTTGGCGAACAGCGGAACGAAGGCGGCGTTGAAGGCGCCCTCGGCGAACAGCCGGCGGAAGGTGTTGGGAAACTGGAAGGCGGCATTGAAGGCGTCGGCCACCGGTCCGGTGCCCAGCGCCGCCGCCATCAGCATCTCGCGGCCGAAGCCGAGCGCGCGGCTCATCAGCGTGCCGGAAGCGACGGTGGCGAATTTCTTGACAAGGCTCATGCGCGGGGAGACTGCCTGTGCGATTGGGACAAAGTGATGGTCACTCGGCGGCGGCCTTGGACTTGCCGCCGCGCTCCGGCGCGATGCCTTCGAGCGATTCGATCAGCCGCTTGTGGATGGTGGCCATGCGCGTCGGGCTGTCGATCTTCTGTCCAGTGAGGTCGGTGACATAGAAGGTATCGATGACCTTCTCGCCGAAAGTGGTGATGTGGGCCGAGGCGATGTCGAGGGACAGGTCCGAGAGCGCGCCGGTGACCTCGGAGAGCAGGCCCGGTCGGTCGAGCCCTTCGATCTCGATCACCGAGAAGCGGTTCGACAGCGTGTTGCGGATCTCGGCGCGCGGCGGAATGCGGAAGACCTTGGCGCCGCGCTTGGGCTTGGTGCGCTTCTCGATCATTTCCGGCAGCCAGCTCTTGCCCGACAGCACGTCCTCGATCAGCCGACCGACGCGCTCGGCGCGGCGGCGCTCGTCCTCATCGCGGTCGAACTCCCGCGAGATCAGGATCGTGTCCAGCGCGCGGCCGTCGGAGGTGGTGAAGATCTGCGCGTCGACGATGTTGCCGCCGGCCGCGGCGCACGCGCCGGCGATCACCGACAGCAGGCGTGGATGGTCCTGCGCCAGGACGGTGATCTCGGTCACTGCCTCGAACTCGTGCGTCTTGACCATGGTGGCGAGCTTCTTGTCGGCGGCATCAGCCTCGCGGACGAACTCGGCATGGCGCAGCTGGTCGGCGAGGTCGACGGTCAGCAGGTAGTTCTCGTAGTGCTGGGCGACGTAGCGCTTGCGCTCCTTTGCCGGCCAGTTGGCCAGCGCCTCGGCCAGCCGCTCGCGCGCCGCGGAAGTGCGCTCGGCGCGCGACACTTCGGAGAAGCCGCCGGTCAAGAGCAGCTCGGTCTCGTAGTACAGCGTGCGCAGCAACTGCCCCTTCCAGCCGTTCCAGACGCCCGGCCCGACGCCCCTGATATCGCAGACGGTGAGGATCAACAGCAGCTTCAGCCGCTCGACCGACTGCACGATCGAGGCGAAATCCTCGATCGTCTTGCGGTCGTTGAGGTCGCGCGTCTGCGCCGTCATCGACATCACGAGATGGTTCTCGACCAGCCAGGCCACCGTCTCGGTGTCGGCGGCCGACAGCCCCATATGCGGGCAGATGCGCCGCGCGATGCGGGCGCCGGCTTCCGAATGATCCTCCGGCCGCCCCTTGGCGACGTCGTGCAGGAGCACGGCGACATAGAGCGCCTCGCGGCTCTTCTTCAGCCCCGGCATCAGCGAGTGCGACAGCGGGTGCACCTTCTCGCCGTCGCCGCGCTCGATCTCGGCCAACACCCCGATGCAGCGGATCAGGTGCTCGTCCACCGTATAGTGGTGGTACATCGAGAACTGCATCATGGCGACGATCTTGCCGAAGTCCGGGATCAGCTTGCTCAGCAGCCCCGCCTCGTTCATGCGCCTGAGATTGAGCTCGGCGTAGCGGTCCGAGGTCAAAATGTCGAGGAACAGCCGGTTGGCCTCCTCGTCGCGCCTCAGCGCCTTGCCGACGAGGCCGAGCGAGCGGGTGAGCAGCTTCAGCGCGTCGGGGTGGAACTCCAGCCCATGCTTGTCGGCGAACCAGAACAGCCTGAGCAGATTGACCGGGTCGCGCTCGAACACCATGTCGTCGGCGACGTTGATGCGGTGATTGTCGACGATGAAATCGGACGTGCCGGCCAGCTTGCGCTTGCGACGCTGGAAGGTGAGGAAGATGCGGTTGAAACCAGGCACGTGCTTGGCCTGCTCTTCCTCGAGCGCGGCGCAGAAGATGCGGGTGAGGTCGCCGACATCCTTGGCGACGAGGAAGTAGTGCTTCATGAAGCGCTCGACCGCCGACAGGCCGGGATGGCTGGTATAGCCGAGCCGTTCGGCGATCTCGCGCTGGATGTCGAAATGCAGCCGCTCCTCAGCCTTGCCGGTGAGGAAGTGCATCTGGCAGCGCACCGCCCAGAGGAAATCCTCGGCCTTGAGGAATTCCCGGTATTCGGCCTCGGTGAAGACACCCTTCTCGACCAACTCCTCGCCGGTGCGCACCCGGTAGAAGTATTTGCCGATCCAGAACAGCGTCTGCAGGTCGCGCAGCCCGCCCTTGCCGTCCTTGACGTTGGGTTCGACCAGATAGCGGCTTTCTCCGGCCTTGGCGTGGCGATCGTCGCGTTCGGCAAGCTTGGCCTGCACATATTCGGGGCCGGTGGTGCGCACCACCTCATGGTCGAAACGCGTCAAAAGCTCGTCATAAAGTTTCTGCTCGCCCCACAGGAAACGCGCCTCCAGGATCGAGGTGCGGATCGTGATGTCGGTGCGCGACAGCCTGAGGCATTCGTCGATGTTGCGGGTGGCGTGGCCGACCTTCAGGCCGAGGTCCCACAGCATGTAGAGCATGTATTCGACGATCTGCTCGCCCCAAGGCGTCTGCTTGTAGGGAAGCAGGAACAACAGATCGATGTCGGACCCCGGCGCCAGCGTGCCGCGGCCGTAGCCGCCGACCGCCACCACCGCCATGCGCTCGGCCGCGGAGCGGTTCTTGACGCGATAGACGTGGGTGGCGGCGAAATCGTAGAGCGCCCGGATGATCTCGTCCATGACGTGCGACAGCCGGGCGGCGCAGGCGGTGCCGCCGCCGTCCTCCCTGAGCATGGCCTCCGCGATCTTGCGGCCGCCGGCGAGCCGCGCCTTGAGCAGCTGCAGGACGGCCGCGCGCGTCGCCGGCCCTGAACCGTCGCCGGCATGGGCCGCGGTGAGCGCCGTCATGTCGTGGCGCAGCATCACGCCGTCGATCAACTCGTCGAGTTTCAGGGAGATTTTTGCCATATGCCCGGGTCGGCCTTGCCTTTTTGCCGGCGTCTATAGCGCGTTTTCGCGGTGCTGGGTATGGGGCGGACGGACACGCCGACAATACGGGATTCCGCTGCCTCGACCGGCCGGGAATTGCCTGGCGGAAAAAATACGGCCGACCCTTGACCTTCCAGTTACTGGAAGCACTACCTCGGCCTCAGATCGCGACATAAGAGGCATTCCCAATGGCCCATTCCGACCAAGATCACCACGCGCACGGCGGCGGCT
>NZ_RZOT01000142.1:0-11601 GCF_003999085.1 Mesorhizobium sp. M4A.F.Ca.ET.090.04.2.1 | reverse complement strand
TGCCGGGCGGGCCGCCGCAATGGCCGGTCAGGAAATGCAGGAACTGGCGCGTGTCGCGCTCATAGGCTTCCACCGTCTCCGGCGACAGCCGCCGTTCGCGCGCCAGCATCTTCAGCCAGTTCTCGCGCGCCGCCTGGAGGTCGGGCTTTGCCGGGATGAGGAATTCCTGCATGGCGGCATTGTCCGCCAGTCGGGTTAGGAAGCGGTGAAGAGGCGATCATTGGAATGACGCCGGGCGATCATTGAAATGACGGCTGGGGAGGGTTAGAGCAGGGCAAAGGATGTCGCGCCATGACCAAGCCCCAGAACCCCGTCCAGCTGGCCGTGATCGGCGCCGCACATGGCATCAAGGGCGAGCTGCGGGTGAAGACCTTCACCGGCGATCCGCTGGCGCTCGCCGATTACGGGCCGCTCTATGCCAAGGACGGCCGCGCCTTCCAGATCATCGACATCCGGCCCGCCAACACCGTCGTGGTGGTGCGTTTCAAGGGTATCAGCGACCGCAATGCCGCCGAGGCGCTTTCCGGCACCGAACTGTTCGTCGATCGTTCGGTGCTGCCTGACGACGGCGAGGAGGACGAGTTCTATCACGCCGACCTGATCGGGCTGGAGGTCAGGGACGACACCGGCGCGGCCATCGGAAAGGTCGTCGCCGTGCACAATTTCGGCGGTGGCGACATACTCGACGTGACGCTTGCCGGCCGCAAAGGCGTACTGATTCCGTTCACCCAGGCCGCTGTCCCGCAGGTGTCGGTCGCCGAAGGGTTCGTCCGCGTCGATCCGCTGGCGGCGGGGCTGGTCGAAGACGAGGATGGCCAGGCCGCTCCCGGCCGCGACGGCTTCGACCCGAAGGGCCGGCCGCGCGGACCGAAGGACGCCGGGGGCAATCGGTGAGCTTTGTTGCCTCGGTGCTGACGCTCTATCCGGAGATGTTTCCCGGTCCGCTCGGCCTATCGCTGGCCGGCCGGGCGCTGGAAGCCGGCACATGGTCGCTTGAGGCGATCCAGATCCGCGATTTCGCCACCGACAGGCATCGCACCGTCGACGACACGCCGGCTGGCGGCGGCGCCGGCATGGTGATGCGCGCCGACGTGCTGGCGAAAGCCATCGACCATGCCTCGCCGCCGGGTGATGCGCGCGCCCGCCTCTTGATGAGCCCGCGCGGAAAACCCCTGACGCAGGCCCGCGTGCGCGAGCTTGCCGCCGGGCCTGGCGCGGTGATCCTGTGCGGCCGCTTCGAGGGCGTCGACCAGCGGGTGATCGACGCGCGGGGATTAGAGGAGGTCTCGGTCGGCGACTTCATCCTGTCGGGCGGTGAGCCGGCCGCGCTGGTGCTGCTCGATGCCGTGGTGCGGCTCTTGCCGGGCGTCATGGGCAATGCGGTCTCCGGCGAAGAAGAGAGTTTCGAGAACGGCCTGCTCGAACATCCGCACTATACGCGGCCGCAGGAGTTCGAGGGCCGGCCGATTCCCGATGTGCTGATCTCGGGCAATCACAGAAAGATCGCAGAATGGCGGCGGGCCGAGGCAGAGAAGCTGACCAAGGAGCGGCGGCCGGATCTGCTGGCGGACGATCCGCCCCGGTAGCTCGAGCGGATCGTCCTTCTCTTTATCTGACCATGATCTTTTCCGAAAACCGGGTCCCACTCTTCGGGATTTCTCAGCCCTTGGTGAAATAGTAGAAGGCGAGGAACAGGCCGACGGCGACGACGAAGCCGCGCACGACGTTCTGCGGCACGCGCTTGGCGATCCAGACGCCGGCATAGCCGCCGAGCGCCCCGCCAGGAATCATGACGATCGCCTGGGGCCAGGCGACGACACCTCCGGAGACGAAGACCAGGATGGCAATGGCGGCAATGACCACCGCCAGCATGTTCTTCATCGCGTTCAGCCGGTGGTAGTCGCCGGCTTGGGTCAGGCCCAGTGTCGCCAGCATCATGACGCCCATGCCGGCGCCGAAGAAGCCGCCATAGATCGAGGTCAGGAACTGGACGAGCGAACCGGCGAGCCAGCCGACGGTCGGCTGGTGTCCGGGCTTCGGCGCCGGCTTCAGCCACGGCCCGGCGGCGAACAGGGCGGTGGCCGCAAGCAGCAGCCAGGGCACGAGCGTGCGGAACGAGGGGTTGTCGAGCGCCAGAAGAATGAGCGCGCCGGCCAGTGCGCCGAGGGCCGAGATCAGGCAGAGCAGCAATGCCTGGCGCCAGAAATGCCTAATGTCGGATGCATAGGCGAGCGTCGAGGTGATGTAGCCCGGAAACTGGGTCACCGAGGAGGTGGCATTGGCGACGATCGGCGGCACGCCGACCAGCGTCATGGCGCCAAAGGTGATGAAGGTCCCGCCGCCGGCGACCGCATTGGCAGCGCCTGAGACAAAGCCCGACAGGAAGAGCAGGATCGCGTCGAAAACAGACATCAGGACGCCGCCGGAGAGGATTGTTTTCTCCGGATTAGGAAGCTGGGAGGGCCGGCGCAACCCCGCCGGAGCCAATTGCGTGATGGCATGCGGCCAAAAAAGACAGGGCCAAGGCGTGACAAAGCGTCAAAATAGCTGTATGTGCCCGCCCGAACCGGAAGAACGATCTTTCGGAACCCGTCAACAATGGCGGTGTAGCCGTCCCTGCCCGATGTCCTATGTTGGACAGAGGGCATAGCCAAGCGGTCGATGGAACTGCAAGGCGAGTTGAGGACGCTCTGACTGTCGGAAGAACAAGAAGTGGATATTTGAGATGGATCTCATCCGTCAGCTCGAGGCCGAACAGGCCGCCAAGATCGAAGCCAAGCGCAAGCTTCCCGAATTCCAGCCCGGCGACACCGTGCGCGTCCAGGTGCGCGTCACCGAAGGCACTCGTACCCGCGTCCAGGCCTATGAGGGCGTCGTCATCGCCCGTTCCGGCTCCGGCTTCCAGGAGAATTTCACCGTCCGCAAGATTTCCTACGGCGAAGGCGTGGAGCGCGTGTTCCCGGTCTACTCGCCGATGGTCGAGGGCGTCGAGATCGTGCGCCGCGGCAAGGTGCGCCGCGCCAAGCTCTATTACCTGCGCGATCGTCGCGGCAAGTCGGCCCGCATTTCGGAGAACACCGGTGTGCGCGCCCGCAAGCTGAACGACGATGAGCGTGATGCGCTGAACGCCGAGAAGGCGCGCATCGAGGCCGAGAAGGTTGCCGCCGCTGAGGCGCTGGCCGCCGAGAAGGCAGCGCAGGACGCCGCCGAGAAGAAGGCCGCCGCCGAGGCCGCCAAGGCCGCGGAAGCCGCGGCCGAGTAAGGCTTTCAACCAATCGTTTCTGGAAAAGGCGGCCTCGGCCGCCTTTTTTCGTTTCCTGGACACGTTCACGTAGCCGTGAAGGCTTTCCGTCCAAAAATCCGGGCGCGGACGTTGACGACAAACTATCTTGTACACTAAATAATCGTGTACAAAATAACAGGAGACCACACATGTCTGCACTCTACACCACTCAGGCTCGCGTCACCGGCGGCCGCGCCGGCCACGCCGAAACCAGCGACGGCCTGCTCAAGGTCGATCTGGCGATGCCGAAAGAGCTGGGCGGGCAGGGCGGCGCCACCAATCCGGAGCAGCTTTTCGCCGCCGGCTACGCCGCATGCTTCGAAAGCGCGATCCGCTTCGTCGCGCGCAAGCAGAAGCTGCCGCTCGAAGACGCCGCGGTGACGGCCACCGTCAGCCTCCATCCCAACGACCAGGGCGGCTTCCGGCTCGGCGTGTCGCTGGCGGCGGAGACGAAAGGCCTTGATCCGGCGGGCGCGGAAGCGCTTGTATCGGCGGCGCACCAGATCTGTCCCTATTCCAACGCCATCAGGGGCAATATCGAGGTGGCGCTTTCGACCGTGGCGCTTCCGGCAAAGGCAGCATGACGACAGAGATCACAGCGACCGTCAGCGACGTCCCGGCGGATAGAGCCGGGGCGATTGCCGTTCCGCGGCTGGATCAGCAGCTCTGCTTCGCGCTCTATTCAGCGAGCGGGCTGATGACCAAGCTTTACCGGCCGCTGCTCGATCCGCTGGGCCTCACCTATCCGCAATATCTGGCGATGCTGGTGCTGTGGGAGCGCGCGCCGAGCACGGTGGGCGCGCTTGGCGAGGCGCTAGGCCTGGATTCGGCGACGCTGACGCCGCTGCTCAAGCGGATGGAAGCCAGCGGCCTCGTCAGCCGTCGGCGCGATGTGGCCGACGAGCGCCGGGTGCTGGTCGAGCCGACGGCCAAGGGCGAGGCCCTGCGCGAGAGGGCAGCCAGGGTGCCTGCCGCCCTGGCATGCCAATTGCCACTCGAGGTCGGCGAGCTGCGATCCCTGCACGGTGTGCTCACTCGCTTTGTCGCCGAGATGCGCAAGTCGAGCTCGGAAGCGACGGAATAATCGATCCACCCCGATACGTTCCAAAACCACGTCGTTGAGAGCACGGGAATCCACTTTGGTGCCCATCCGCGCAGCGGATCGGCTTGCAAGGCGCTTGCGGAAAGCTAAAGTCGGCGCCGGATTTTTCCTGCAAGCCCGGCACATTCGCCGGGCGTTTCAAGTTTCTGGGAGCGTGTCATGACCAAATCGAAACTGCTGCTGGCAGCCCTGCTGGCTTGCCTTCTCGCGCCTGTCGCCGCATTGGCCGAGACGCTGCCCGACCTCGGCGGCAAGAAGGTGGTGGTGGTGACGGAAAACGCCTATCCGCCGCTGCAGTTCATCGATTCCAAGACCGGCAAGCAGATCGGCTGGGAATATGACGCGATGGACGAGATTGCCAAGCGGCTGAACTTCAAGGTCGAGTACCAGAACACCTCCTGGGATGCGATGATCCAGGCGGTTTCCGACAACCAGTACAACATCGGCATGACCGGCATCACCATCAAGGACGACCGCAAGGAGAAGGTCGATTTCTCCGACCCCTATATGCGCTCGGAGCAGTTCATGCTGGTGCGCGGCGACGAAAGCCGCTTCACCGACGCCAAGAGTTTCGGCGCCTTCAAGGACGGGCTGATCGGCGCGCAGCCGGGCACGACGCCCTTCTACACCGCCGTCTACAGCGTGCTAGACGGCAATGAGCAGAACCCGCGCATCAAACTGTTCGAGACGTTCGGGGCCACCGTACAGGCACTCAAATCCGGCGACGTCGACGTCGTCTTGACCGACGGCACCGCCGGCAAGGGCTATGTCGACGCTTCCGAAGGCAAGCTCAAGCTCATCGGCGGGCCGCTCGGCACCGAGGATTTCGGCTTCATCTTCCCCAAGGGATCCGACCTGGTGAAGCCGGTCAACGCCGCGATCGCCTCGCTCAAGGCCGACGGCACGCTCGATGCGCTGAACAAGAAGTGGTTCCTTGATTACAAGATGGGGCAGTAGGCACTTTTGTTGAGGGTGGTGCATTTGCGAGAAATCACGCTGACATTGCGCCCAGGCACCCCCCTCTGCCCTACCGGGCATCTCCCCCTCAAGGGGGGAGATTGGCAGCTCCGCCGACGGTGCTCTTCATTCAACGTTGGTGATTGGCGAAAGCCAACGCGAAGTTCGATCTCCCCCCTTAAGGGGGAGATGGCCGGCAGGCCAGAGAGGGGGGCCTTGGCGCCAGCCTTTCGCGATTCTTACACCAGCGGTGCCAGCTGATGCCTGCGCCGTCCGCTTCTGCAGCCAAATCCGAATTCCCCTGGTGGCTGGCAGCCGCCCTCGTCCTCGCATTGGTCGCCGCTCTGTTCATCGCTTCCAGCGACCTCTACGCCCAGGTCTTCGCCACGGTCGCCAAGGGGATCGGCATCACCGTTTTCGTCACCGTGGTCGCCTTCGCGCTGGCCTCGGCGATCGGGCTCGGCATCGCGCTGATGGGGCTGTCGAGCTCGCGGCTGCTTCGCCAGATCGCCCGCTTCTATGTCGAGATCATCCGCGGTGTGCCGATCCTGGTGCTGCTGTTCTGGATCGCGTTCGCCGGCGCGCCGGCCTTCGTCGCGGCGTGGAACGCGCTGACAGCGCCGCTGCAGAGCGCCGGCTATCTCGGCGAATTGCAGGTGCGCGACGTCTCGCTTCTGTGGCGCGCCATCATGGCGCTGACCATCGGCTATTCCGCCTTCATCTCCGAAGTGTTCCGTGCCGGCATCCAGTCGGTCGAGAAGGGCCAGATCGAAGCGGCCAAGGCGCTGGGGCTGACGCGCGCGCAGCGCTTCCGGCTCATCGTCTTTCCGCAGGCGATCCGCACCATCCTGCCGCCGCTCGGCAATGACTTCGTCGCCATGGTCAAGGATTCCTCGCTGGTCTCGGTGCTCGGCGTCGCCGACATCACCCAGATGGGCAAGATCTACGCCGCCGGCTCGTTCCGCTTCTTCGAGACGTATTCCATCGTCGCTTACATCTATCTGATCCTCACGGTCGGCCTGTCGCTGGCGCTGAGGGGGCTCGAGAAACGGCTGCGCCGCCAGCACCAGCAATAGCCGCCCGCCAAAGACCGCGCTACGATCCTCGCCGCGCGGTAGCGGAGGAGGACAATCGATGAATTTCGACAAGGCCAATGCGGCGCTGGACTCCGTCTACACGGCCGACACGCCGGAAGCGCTTGCCAAGGCCTATGCCGAGTGGGCCGCGACCTATGACAGCGAGACCGCCTCGCTCGGTTATTTGCTCCCCTTCCTGATCACAGCCTGGGTGGCGCGCCACGTGCCTGTCGGCGAAGGTCCGCTGCTCGACGCCGGCTGCGGCACCGGCCTCTCCGGCCCGTCGCTCAAGGCACTGGGCTATGGCGACATCGCTGGGCTAGATCTTTCGGACGACATGCTGAAGCTCGCCGGCAGTCGGCAGGCTTATGGCGAGCTGAAGAAGGGGATGCTCGGCGGGCAGCTGCCCTGGCCGGACGACCATTTCCGCGCCTTCTTTTCGACCGGCGTCTTCACCATCGGCCACGCGCCAGCCTCCGGCCTGCATGAGCTGGTGCGCATCACGAAGAGCGGCGGCCACGCCATCTTCACCGTGCGCGACCAGGTGTTCGAGAGCGGCGGCTTCCATGCGGTGTTCGACGAACTGGAGCAGGCGAAGAAATGGCGAGCCGTGGAGCAAAGTCTGTGGTTCCGCTGCTACGCGATCGGCGATCCGGAAGCGCTGGTGAAGACGTTTGTGTTTGAAGTGATGTGAGCGCCGCCCTCTTCCCCTTCTCCCCTGGGAGAAGGGGCCTCGCGAAGCGAGGTCGGATGACGGCACTCCTCCCAACACCCATCATCCGTCTCGGCGCTGCGCACCGATCCACCTTCCCCACAAGGGGGAAGGGAAAGCCGCACCGCCGCCCGCAATTGCCGAAAAGGCAAAACATTGATATGAGCAGCGCCATGGAAGAGCTTTTCGGCGATCCGGCTTATAAAAGTTTCGTGCTGCAGGACAGAAAGCGCCTGCCGTCGCGATTTGCCGCGCGCGTCTGCGGCGCGCTCACCAGCCGACTTAGCCAGGCCGACTGATCGCAGTCGTGGCGCCGGACTGCCGGCGTCTACTCTCCCCCTTTTCATATCGACGGATTTACGCACATGAGCGCACCGCGCACCCTCTACGACAAGATTTTCGACGACCATCTGGTCGACCGTCAGGACGATGGCACTTGCCTGCTCTACATCGACCGCCACCTCGTCCACGAGGTCACTAGCCCGCAAGCCTTCGAAGGCCTGCGCATGAGCGGCCGCAAGGTCCGGCATCCGGAAAAGACGCTGGCCGTGGTCGACCACAACGTGCCGACCTCGCCCGAGCGCAAGTTCGGCATCAGGAACGAGGAAAGCCGCATCCAGGTCGAGGCGCTGGCCCGGAACGCCAAGGATTTCGGCATCGACTATTATTCCGAGAACGACATCCGCCAGGGCATCGTCCACATCATCGGCCCGGAGCAGGGTTTCACCCTGCCCGGCATGACCATCGTCTGCGGCGACAGCCACACCTCCACGCACGGCGCCTTCGGCGCGCTCGCGCATGGCATCGGCACGTCGGAAGTCGAGCATGTGCTGGCCACCCAGACGCTGATCCAGCGCAAGGCCAAGAACATGCTGGTGCGTGTCGACGGCACGCTGCCCGAAGGCGTCACCGCCAAGGACATCATCCTTGCCATCATCGGCGAGATCGGCACCGCCGGCGGCACCGGCTATGTCATCGAGTATGCCGGTGAGGCGATTCGTGCGCTGTCGATGGAAGGCCGCATGACGATCTGCAACATGTCGATCGAAGGCGGGGCGCGAGCCGGCCTGATCGCGCCGGACGAGACGACCTTCGCCTATGTCAAGGACAAGCCGCGCGCGCCGAAGGGCGCGGCGTGGGACGCGGCCCTTGCCTACTGGAAGACGCTGCATTCCGACGAAGGCGCGCATTTCGACAAGGTGGTGGTGCTCGACGCGCAGAAGCTGCCGCCGATCGTCTCCTGGGGTTCCTCGCCGGAGGACGTCGTCTCCGTGCAGGGCTTCGTGCCCAACCCGGAAGAGATCACCGATGAGAACAAGCGCTCCTCGAAGCTGCGCGCGCTCGACTATATGGGGCTGACGCCCGGCACCAGGATCACCGACATCCAGCTCGACCGCGTGTTCATCGGTTCGTGCACCAATGGCCGCATCGAGGATCTGCGCGCGGCCGCCAAGGTGGTCGAGGGCAGAAAAGTCAATCCGCGCGTCAACGCCATGATCGTGCCGGGCTCCGGCCTGGTCAAGGAACAGGCGGAGGCCGAGGGTCTCGACAAGATCTTCCTCGCCGCCGGTTTCGATTGGCGCGAGCCGGGCTGCTCGATGTGCCTCGCCATGAACGACGACCGGCTGAAGCCGCACGAGCGCTGCGCCTCGACCTCGAACCGCAATTTCGAGGGCCGGCAAGGCTTCAAGGGCCGCACCCATCTGGTGTCGCCGGCCATGGCGGCGGCGGCAGCGATCGCCGGCCATTTCGTCGACATCCGCGACTGGAAATAGGCGGCCGCGACCTACCGCATACAGAACCCAAGCAGACCCCGAACCATCCCGATGGTTCGGGGTTCTTCTTTGCCCACGCCGCCGGTTTTTTCGGCAAAGCGGCCTTGGCTTAACCGCTTGTTTGGGCTTGCGCTTTAGCATCTTCCCTGACTAAGCGGGGAAATCACAGTCGTTTGGACACGGGTCTGCTCATAGCGCTGCTCAACCCGACGATCGCGCTGGCGCTTGGCGCGGCGTTCCTCGTCCTGTGGTTCCATCAGCGCCATCGCCCCTATCTGGCGGTGCTGGCTGCGAGCTACTGCCTGTCGGCCCCCGGCTTCCTGTTCCAGTATTTCACGCTTCCTGTCGGGATGGTGCTGACCAAGCTTGTCTCCAACATATGCTTCACGGCGGCCGCCTGCTGCCTCTCCAGCGCCATCGTCGCGCGCTACGGGCGGCGCGTCCCCTATATCGGGATCGCACTCACCACCGGCGGCGGGCTCGCCGCCTTTTCATGGTTCATGTTCGTGCAGCCAGATCTCACCTGGCGCATCCTGTCGATGAATTTCGGTTTCGGCGCCCTCAGCCTGCTGGTCGCCGCCGAACTGCGCACGGTGCGCGGCAACGGTCCGACGGAAAAGATCCTGTTCGTGCTGTCGCTGCTGTCGGGATTGAACTTCGTCGTCCGAACCCTGATCGTCGTCATCGCGCACGGGCCGTTCCCGAGCTATGACGGATTCTACGGCTCGTCCTACTGGACGACGGCGCTCTTGTCGCATGCGCTGCTGTCGCTGCTGATCGCGCTTTCCCTGTTTTCGGCGGCCGCACTCGACGTGATGAAGGCTCTGAAGGCCGAGACCCATACCGACCCGCTGTCCGGCCTGCTCAACCGCCGCGGTTTCGAGGAGCGGGCGGCGCTGCTGCTCGACCAGTGCGCCAAGGCGAAATTCCCCGTCGCCATGGTGCTTGCCGACCTCGACCACTTCAAGGCACTCAACGACCGGCACGGGCACGCGGTGGGCGACAGGGTGATCGCCGACTTCGCCGCCAAGCTGAGCTTCGCCACGGGCACGCGCGGTGCTGCCGGCCGCATCGGCGGCGAGGAGTTCGCCGTGCTCCTGCCGTTGTGCGATCTCGCTTCGGCGCGGCTGTTCGCCGAGGCGATCCGCTCGCTCTATTCGGCCGGCGGCGTCGCCAGCCTGCCGCGCGGCGTCAGTGTGACGGCGAGTTTCGGCGTCGCCGCCCGCACCGGCGACGAGGGTCTGGCGCCGCTGATGCGCCGCGCCGACGATGCGCTCTACAAGGCCAAGAAGAACGGCCGCGACAGCGTGCGGCTATCCTATGAGCGGCCGGAAACGGTGTTCGTGCCGGAGCCCGCCGGCGTCGGGTGAGGCCAAGCAGCCCGATCATGACCCGTCGTTAACGTCTTTTTCGCCCGTCGATGCTTTGCTGTCGGCGGGGGTTTTTGAACCATGGGCAGCGCGGACGTCATACTCGTGATCAACCTGTTCGTCGCCGGACTGCTGGTGGCGGCGTTCATGACGATCGCCATCTACGACAAAAACCGGGTGTCGGCGCGCTGGCTGGCCTTCGGCTACATGATCGGCATGGTCTATTTCGCCCTCGAATTCGTCATCCCCGCCTTCGACAATGCCCGGCTCCCGGTCGTCGCCGCCTTTGCCGTCTTCCTCGGCGCCACCATCGTCTTCAATGGCGGCCTTGCCCACAAATACGGCGTGGCACCGCCATGGTGGCCGATGCTGCTCTTCCTGGCCATCGCTTCCGTCGGGGTCTATCTCGTGCAGGAATTGCCGCGCCAGTCGCTGACCGCGATGATGGCCTATCAGCTTCCCTACGCCGTCATGCAGTTCACCGCGCTCGGCATCGTCTGGTCGTCCAGGCAAAGGCGCGAGCGGCTCGACACCATACTGATGGGCGTGCTGACGGCCAGCGCGCTGCAGTTCGCCTCCAAGCCCTTCATCGCGCATGCGCTGGGCGGCCGCGGCGCCGACCCGCAATCCTATGTGCAGACGAGCTACGCGCTGGTGTCGCAATCGCTCGGCACCGTGTTCGGCCTGGCGCTGGCGCTGCTTGCGCTGGCCATACTGGTGCGCGACGTGCTGGCCGAGGCGACGTCGAAATCGGAAACCGACGCGCTGTCCCGGCTGCTCAACCGCGGCGGCTTCGAGCGCCATGCCGAAATCACCCTGAGAGATGCCGCGCGCCGTGGCGTTCCGGTGGCGCTGGTGATCGCCGACCTCGACCATTTCAAGGGCATCAACGACAATTTCGGCCACGCCTGCGGCGACCGGGTGATCGAGACCTTCGCCGGTTTCCTGCGCGAGGCGGCGGCCGACCATCACGTCGCCGGGCGCATCGGCGGCGAGGAGTTCGCCATCATCCTGCCGGGCACCAATCTCGCGGCCGCACGGCTGTTCGCCGAAGGCGCGCGCAGCGCGTTCGGCGCCCTGCCGATCGACAGCCTGCCGGCCGAGCACCGCTGCAGCGCCAGCTTCGGCGTCGCCGAACTCGGCGCGGGCGAGGGCTTTTCCGATCTGTTGCGGCGCGCCGACGAGGCGCTCTATCGGGCCAAGGGCGGCGGCCGCGATTGCGTGCGCGTCTCGCCCGGCCCGGCCGGGCGGCAGGCGTCCGCCGTCTTCAACGGCAGGGGCTGAGGTTCGGCATCTCGCCGTCGGACAGGCCGTACATATAGGAGC
>NZ_RZOT01000141.1:0-11616 GCF_003999085.1 Mesorhizobium sp. M4A.F.Ca.ET.090.04.2.1 | reverse complement strand
ATGTGAAGGTCTAACGCTGCCATTCCGAGTTCCCTTTCGGTGGGCGTGACTTCTATCGGTGCTTTATTTCATTTTCGTGACAATATGGAGTTTAATTTCATTTGGCAACCGGTTTATCCATCGCCTTTCCGAGCGCCAGCATGAGGCTTTCGATCACAAAGATCTTGCCGATCGTCGATGTTAGGGTGCCGCCGATCGGGTGGTCTTGAAGGCCGGAGGCCTGCAGGGTGAAGTCAGCCGCTTTCTCGAGCGGGCTGCGGGCGCGGTTGGTGATGGCGACGGTCAGTGCCCCCGCAGAACGGGCGCCCTTGAGGAACTGGACGGTGTCAACCGTGAGGCCGGAGATCGAAAGGCCGATCGCAACGCATCCGGGACTAAGCCCGCTGGCGACTTCGTGAGCCATGTTGGAATTCCTGAACGCAAAGGCCGTTAGCCCGACACGCAAAAGCCGATAGGCAAGCAGTTCTGCCGTTATACCGGACATTCCGGCGCCGTAGAGGTCGATCCGTCTGCTTGCCGCAAGCGCGGCGGCGACCTTCGCGAGAGTTTCGGAATCGGCATTGTTGTGTGCGATGCTGAGGTTTTGCGCCATGGTGTCGTGCAAGGATTGCAGAGCGCTATCCGCAGTTCCAGCAGCAGTAGGAGGCAGTCCCGGGCGGCCAATCTCGGCCGCCAATGCCAGCTTGAAGTCGCGGAAGCCGGAAAA
Source organism: Mesorhizobium sp. M4A.F.Ca.ET.090.04.2.1 (assembly GCF_003999085.1). Classification (NCBI taxonomy): domain Bacteria; kingdom Pseudomonadati; phylum Pseudomonadota; class Alphaproteobacteria; order Hyphomicrobiales; family Phyllobacteriaceae; genus Mesorhizobium; species Mesorhizobium sp. M4A.F.Ca.ET.090.04.2.1. The sequence goes on along the minus strand of NZ_RZOT01000141.1, from coordinate 10,910 downwards.
GCCTATCTGCCGGCAAAGCCGCAATATGCTCGCTTCACCACTGGCCGCGAATTCACCTAGCTCCGCGACCGATTGGTGCAGCACCTTTTCCGGGTTTTCCAGAATGTATTTGGCAATGCGAGCGAGCGCATTGGGCAATCGATCGATGTCGTCCTGCAGGCGAGCCAAGATGCTCTCGTGCGATGCCGCTTTCATTGCAGGTGAGTTGACGCTCATTTCCACAATCCTCACCCCTTATGAATGAAGGAAAGAGCAGCGAGATACCATAAATTATCGAACAATTTCTGGACAATCGACCGAGGGCGGCCCCAAGGTCGCGAGAACAATGCCTCGCTCGTGACCTTCCTGGCGTCGGTCCGCCAAGGTCAATAGTCCTCAATTCTCTCCGGGCCGGATCCACTTCTAAGCATCATTGCGGAAAAGCTGCGGCCTAATAGGTCGTATTTCAACCCCCTGTGATGGTGGCTATCCCATAGGTCATAATGCTCATTGGGGTCCTCTTTATGATCGAACAGCTCTCCTATTCCAACATCGTGATATACATTTAGTTTGTGACGTCCATCATAGTACATCGATGCGCGAGACCCTCGGCTGCCGCGGAACCTGAGGGAGTTGTGATACTCACTGACAACGTATGGCTTATGGCAATCCAGTGAAGTGTTCCCAAGCAGCATCTGGTCGAGTGACAGCCCCTGCATGGCCTTTGGGACCTCAAGCCCCGATAACGAGAGCAATGTGGGCGCAATATCGACCAGCTCGACAAGTGCATTCGACACCGATCCTTGGGCTGGGCTGCCAGGCACGGAAATCACAAGTGGGACATGCACCACACCCTCATAGAACCGGCAGCCTTTGTAGAGCAGGCCGTGGTCGCCCATCATATCACCATGATCGCTCATGAAGACGATGATCGTGCGATCCAGCTGGCCGGTTTCCGTCAAAGTGTCTAGTATCCGGCCGACCAGATCGTCCACCTGTGCCACCTCGGCGTGATAGGCCGCTCTCATCTCCCAAATATTGAACTTCGTTGGTGGCGCTTCATGCGTAGGTCCTGCCAATTCGTCGTTGTGCGCCTCACCCGCGTCTGTTGCTGCGTGCCAAGGATCCACCGCGAATTTCGCTTGCTGATCGACTCGTTCAAATTTCTTCTGGTGCTCGAGATCAATCGGCTTGAACGCAGGATCAGGCATATCATTTGGATTGAACCGCCTGAGGTAGTCTGGCGGGGGATTGAGGGGCGGATGAGGCGCGTCGATGTTAACGCCTAAATACCAACTACGATCAGAATGCATCTTGATGAAGCGCTCAGCCCGATCGCCTGCCCAACGCGCCTGCCGATATTCTGCGGCTGGTCCCGGACCATAGTGTTGGTCAAGATAGGGTTTGAAGTAGGCTTCGGGATTGACCCCTTTTGACCACATCCACGCATGATAGTCGTGGTTGCCTGACCACTCCGGAAATGGCTCAGGGCTCCAGTAGAACTCGGCAAATCCATCATCGGGGCGCTTTTCTATCATGCCACGTGTGGCAGACAGGTGCAGCTTTCCTATGTGCCCTGTATAGTATCCGGCGTTCGCCATCAGTTTTGGGAGCAAAACGAGATGCGAAGGAAATGTGCCGGCGCCGTTCTGATGCACTTGGTGTGCGATCGGATACAAGCCTGTCAGAAAGCTCGTTCGGCTCGGCGTGCAGATAGGGCTCTGACAATACGCACGGGCGAATGCCGTGCCCGTCGCCGCCAGGCGGTCAATATTGGGAGTCTGCGTGCCTTTGAACCCTAGGCACTGCAAGGTGTCCCAACGCTGCTGATCGCTGCAAATCCAGACTATACTAAAGTTCCTCAACTCTCATCCCACGCGCTATGGAGGTTCAGTTCGCGCGCGCACCGGCGCGCAAAACCGCGCCGGTGGCGACGTGTAACGGCTATTTCAGGTATCCAGCGCGCTTCACGATTTCGACCGCATCACCTTGAGCATCGTCCAAGGCAGCCTCTGGGCTCTTGCTCCTGACAACCGCTTCTTGCAGGGCACGGCCAAGGCGATCGCCGATCTCCTTGAATTCTGGAATGCGAGGATAATACCACTCGGGCGCCCCGCGAAGCGTTTCTGCATACGTTGCCGCAAACGATCCATGGCCATAATCATAGTCATGTTTCGCACGGATTTCCGGATCGTCCCACAGCGATGTCCTGGTGATGGCGACAAAGGTGCTGTCGAGCGAAATCCGCTTCATGAGATCTTTACTCGTCGCCCATTGAAGGAAGGCCGCTGCAGCTGCCTTGTTTTCTGATGCAGCTGGAATGACATACGCCTGTCCCGCAAAGGGCGGGAACCTCCCACTTACGCCGCCAGGGGGCAAAGCAAACCCAAGCTTGCCGACGACCTTCGACAGCTTGGGATCGAGAATGCGACCTGCGGTGGGAGCGCCTTCGACAGTCATAGCAATGCGGCCCTGCTGCATCGCGATGACAACATCATCGAAGGTTGCTGAGATGCTCCCAGGCACAGTGAAATTGGTCATCACATCCGTGTACCATTTCAGCGCCTCCACCGCAGCGGGCGAATTTACCGTGGGCGTCAGATCCGCTGGTTCGTCCGCAAAATATTTACCGCCAAAACCATAAAGAACCTGGCCCCAAAACCATATATTCTCGCCAGTATCCGGTTGACCCCGTAGCGCCGTGCACTGAATGTCTGCCTTTCTCAGCAGATCACAATCATTACGGAACTCTTCCCACGTTTGCGGTGGCTGTTTGATTCCGGCTTTCTCGAACAAGTCGGCACGATAATACAGGAGCTGTGTCGCCGCGAAATGCGGAAATGCCAGCTGTTTGCCGTCCTTATTGTAGAGGCGCAGCACGGGAGCGATGAAATCCTGTACGTCCGCACTCTTCATGTCTATGTAATTATCGAGCGGCTCCAGGATATCGCCAGATGCGTATCGCCCGAACTCCTCGCTCCCTAAGTATACCACGTCGTAACTATCTGAACGCGTTAGGAGCTCGACCGACACTTTTTGAACGGTCGGCGCATAACCGAAGAGATCAAACTGCACTTCAGCGCCAGTCTTCTCTGTGAATTCGTGCGCGAATTTTTTGAGCTCCAAATCGTATGCCGAGTTTGTCGATAGGACCTTTATTTTCGCGCCGTCATAGCGCTGTTGAGCCGTCGCTCCCCCGCCGACGGCAACACCGAACGCAACGGCAAGAATTCCAAGATACCTCATTGATTTTCTCCTTGAGCTAGTGTTTTACCCTTTCACGGAACCGGTCGTTGTTGGGCCGGCGACGTATTTCTTTACGAACGGCACGAAAACCACGATCGGGACCAGCATAAGCACGCATGCGGCTGCCGCCTTGCCCCAATCGGTCCCCTCAAATGGCATGAAATTCAGTATTGCGACGGCTGCGGTTTTTGCGTCATCGCGTGTCAATGTCAGCGCGAAAAGAAACTCGTTCCACGAACCAATGAATATCAGTATTGCTGTTGCCAGGATACCATATTTGGCGATGGGTATCGAGATGAGCGTCATCGTCTGCAGCGTTGACGCGCCGTCTATCATCGCGGCTTCTTCGATTTCACGCGGCACTTGGTCAAAAAACGCTGACAAATACCAGATCGCAAGCGGAACCGCGAACATTGTGTTGACGATGATCAGCGCAATCTTCGTGTCGACGAGGTGTACTTGGCGAAAAAAGAGAAAGTAGGGGATGATGTAGATCATCGCTGGCGCCGCCCGGAGTGCCAACACCAGCGTCAATAGCCTTCGCATCGCAGTTTTCTGCAAATGAGAGATGCCAAAGGCTGCCGGGATCGAAAGCGCCATGGTCAATATGATGGTGCTGCATGAGACCACAATTGAATTGATGAGCGCGGAAGAGAAGTCCTTGTCAGCGATTATCGCGGTATAGTGCTGAGCGGATGGCTCCCCCACGATCACGGGCGGCCATTGAAACATCTCGGTCGGCTGTTTGAGAGATGTCGATAGGGTCCACAATATCGGCGAGAACAGGAATAGCGCAAAGGCAGCGGAGACAAGGTATCCGTAGATGTGACGTCCGAGGTCCCGACGCATGGGCTCACCTCCCAACGCGAGGGGCCGAGATTTGGCGAGTGGATGATATTCGGAGATGTGACGTCCAAGGTATCGATGCATGGGCTTACCTCCCAACGCGAGTGGCCGAGATTTGGCGAATAGACCAAAAACACACGCCGACGATCGTTGTTGTGAATGCCACGAGAATTGCGGCGGAATAATCGAGATCGAGATATGTAAATGCGGTCAGGAAAGCGTAGAAGTTTAGGGGTTCAGTCGCCCCAGCCGGCCCGCCACCTGTCAACACGAAGATCACGGGGAAAATCCCAAGGACCTCTAAGGCTTGAAACACGGCGACGGCTCCCATCGCAGGTAAGACGAGCGGTATGGAAATATGCCATTGCGCCTGGGCCCAACTTGCTCCGTCGAGGTTTGCCGCCTCATAAATCTCGTCTGGGATCGAGTCCAAAGACGAGAGAAGCAGCAAAGCAACTATGGGAACGCCAAACCAAATCGATACGATGATCACGGAGATAAGCGCTGACGTTTTGCTTCCAAGTAAGTCAGCTTCGAAATTGTGACCGAACAAGCTTGCGAGATAAGACAAGCCGCCCACACCAGGAATGAGGAACAGCTTCCACACAATTCCGCCTACCGCTGGCGGAATTATTGACGGAAGCAGGAAAGATGCTCGCATCCACCGTGTGCCAACGAGATTTTCCTTAAGCGCTATTGCCAACGCTAATCCACACAGTAATTGGAGGACGACGGGGACGACGACCAAAATGAACGTAACCAGCGCGGCGTTGATAAACCGACCGTCGGACAAGAACCGCGCGTAATTGTAAAGCCGGATAAAGCGCGTCTTTTCCGGGAAGGCTATGTTGAAGTCACCGAACGAGAGGGCAATGACAGCTGCAATCGGCACGACTGTCGCAAGACATAGGAACGCGATCGCGGGTGTAACGAGCGCCGAATACACTTTAGGCCGGGAAGATGCCATCGTCCGTTGCTCCTGGAGTTATTTATGCTCGCCTGGAATGGGCACCTCAGATGCTGCCAGCAACGCTTAAGCGAGCTTCAGCAAGCAGAGGACGTCAACGATGCAGTGTTCCCCGTGGTGAGTTACTCGCAGCCGTCAACCGTGCCGAGACAATTCCACGGCGTATAGTTTTATCGTAGAGTTACCTTTCCAAGTTTCATGCGCCTTTGGAAACAGAATGCTGCGCTCCATTCAATTGGCAGGCGAAGCACGACACATTCTGCCGTCGACGGCCTCGAGACAGCGTGAACACTGCACTGGCTCGCCATTGCTGTCTTGATCAGGGCCAAGAAGGATGTCCGGAACGTGTCATCTCGTGGCGCGCGTGCTCAGACCCGGGGCTCCGATTCGTCCATGGTCACCTTTGTGTCATTTTGGCTATAACGAAACTGGGCATCAGTAAGTCCGGCCGCGTCGGACAGTTCTGCGGCTAGCAGCTGAGCGGGCAGGATGTCCACGATTGATCGTGCCACGCGGTTCTGCAAAGATGGCACCTTCACAACTGCGAGGTTTTTGGCGTCCTGAGGCGACTCGCTTGCGGTTACCAGAAGAACTGCACAGCCGATTTCAGCCAATTCCTGCGCCAATCGCACTTCGCGGCCGTCACCAAATATCAAAATCCCGGTTGCCTGATCCATCGATTCCATCGGGCCGTGCAAGTAGTGCAGCGTGTCTGCGACGCCGGTGGGCACCCTCGCAGCCTCGCGAATGAGCAAACAAGCCTCGCCCGCCGTACCCAAAGCCGATATCGCGCCAACGCAATCGATCGCCCGCTGGTCATGAAACATTTCTCCAATGCGTGCCATCTTTTTCGCAGAGGTTTCCAAGACCTCGCTTGCTATCAGAGGAATGTCGTTCCAATTGAAGCTGTCTTCACCGCAGAGCGCATCTATCAGCAGCCCGCCTGCCAGCAGCGAGCCTGTGTAGCCGGTGCTCGACGGCAGTGAATCCGGACCGGACTCGAAGCGAAGTGCTGCCGAAGCGGTGCGTGACAGCGGGTCGTTGCCTCCGCTTGTAATCGCGAGGGATGGTAACGTGCTGTGGATGGTGAGTGCAGCGATTGGCTCGATGCTTCTTCCTCCGACAGAAAAGACTATGATCGCGTCGCCAGGGTCCCCCGGCTCCATGAGATCGACTGCGCGCCAAGTATTTGCTCGTCTGCCGCGGCGTTGCAGCTCACCGGCCACTACCCCCGCTGCCTCGTAACTCGCGCCTATTCCTGTAACGACGACAGTCCCCTTTTCAAATGGCGCGAGATCAAGGTCGCGAAGCTGCGTTCCGACCACTTCCAAGGTATGGCGAAACTGATTGGGTTGACGGGCGATCGTTGACCTGTAAATCATTGGATATCCATATGTTGAGAGACAATTGAGGTCTCTGGGCCATCCCCGGCACTGCAAAGTTGCCGCGCCAAGACGCAGGCGCCTAAGACCGGCGGCTTGTCGAGGAAGGTGACCGCCACTGTCGCCCCGAAACGATCGGAAATTTGATGGGAGAACGCATTGGCTAAAAGTGGCTGGGCGAGGATGACCCCTCCGCCTACCACCACGTCTTTGTCGGACACGCCCGCCAACTTCAGGTGGTGAACTAATTGGGTCAGGGCCGCTGCGCCCTCGTCAATAACGCGCTTAGCCAACGACGAGCCTTCATTGGCTGCGTAGAAGATAACGGGTGCGTGTCGCCCCAGAGCCGAGGCACCGCCTTCCTTCGCGATAGCGGTGCCGATGTTCGTGGGGCTATTCAGTCCAAATGCCTCACAAAGCGCTTCGACAAGCGGCTCTGACCTTGCCCCTCCGAGGTCAATGTGCCGTCGCACTGCTCGACCAGCCTCACGTACTAAACCGGGAGCGCTCCCTTCGTCTCCGATTGCCCAGCCCCAACCGCCTGCGACATGCATCCTGCCTTTCTGGTCCCGAGCAACGGCGATTGAGCCAGTTCCCGCGACGACACCAATTCCGCTGGAAAGCCCCATGGCTAGGGGAAATAGCTCTGCATCGTTGACGACCCTCAACGGGCAGGCAAAATGATTGGAAAGGGGTTTTTGCAGGATGGCACACTCGGCCTCATCATCACATCCATGAGAGCCAATCGCGATGCCGTTGGGAGTGGCGCCATCCGCAAATCCGCTGATTAGCGCGATTAGTCCAGGAATATCGTGGTCATAGGCTCCACAACGCCATTCACTGGTCCTCACCACCAAGTCGCGGCCCATGCCCTGTTCCAGGCAGCTTCTCAAATGCGTTTTGGTGCCTCCGATGTCGACACCAATCGATATAGAAAACATCTCGTCATCTCTGTTCGCATTCGCGCCCAGCGGCCGCGGTCCCAGTCTCTCGCTGAAGGAATATCACTTTTTTTTCGTCTGCGAAAGATGGTTTTTTTCATCATGCGCGACTCTTTCCCCGCGCGGCGATGATGGTCAAATGCCGTGCAAAAAGGCTGGCAGGCGGCTGGGGGCTCTAACGAAAACAATGTTCACGGCTTGGCAATCTGCTGAAAAATTCCTATTGCTTTCACTGCCCGTGTCAATCAAGCCTAGGGAGCTGGAGCTCGGCGACATCAAGGGAATCGTAAATGCAGGAAAAGATCTTGGCGCGCTTGCGTTCGTCTCAGCCCAGCCTCAGTCCGGCGCTCCTTCGCATCAGTGAGTACGTCCTTAACGATCCCGCGAAGGTCGTGAACCAAACTATCACGGAGGTTGCTGACGGATCCGGATCGAGCGAAGCGAGCGTCTTGAGGTTCTGTAGAGACATCAAATTTTCGAGCTTCCAGCGTTTCAAACTGGCATTGGGGATCGAACTCTCCACTCACCAGACAATCAGACACGCCAGCCCGTCTGGTGACGTCATCGACGACACGCTGTCGACGGCCATCACCGCGCTCAAGCAGACAAAGGACCTGTTGAATCACGCCGCTCTCGAATTGGCGGCAAAACAGATCATACGAGCAAAAAGCATAGATCTGTACGGGTTCGGCGGCTCTGCGAATGTGGCCCGATACGCGCATTACTTGTTTGTTCGATTCGGACTGGTGTCGCGCGTGCTGGACGACCCACATCTCGCCGTCATGAGTGCAGTGAATCTCGGGCCGAAGCAAGTCGCACTGGCAATTTCGGAATCTGGCTCGAGCAAGGATACAATCAACTCACTTATGGCGGCCAAGGCGGCTGGCGCATTTACCATCGCAATCACCTGTCATATACGCAGCCCGATCGCTGCCAACGCGGACGCTGTACTGGGAGCATCCTCAACAGACACGCCCATCACGCGAGGAGCATTCTCCAGGGTCGCTGGACAATATTTGATCATCGACATCCTCGCCAACATGATCGCTAAAGATGGCAGCAAGTTCCAGGCGGCTATGCAGCGAACCGCAGAAGCCACCATAGATAAAAGCTTTTAGCCGAAACGTTCGCGCAGGTAGTCGTTCAGGAAGCGACCGTCCGGGTCGAAGCGAGCCCTTTGAGAAATAAAATCCCCGTATCTTGGGTACAAGGCTTCGATCTCGGACCGGCCCAGGCTGTGAAGTTTGCCCCAGTGCGGACGACCTTTTACCCAGGAAAAGATTGTCTCGCAATCGCGGATGAAATCCCAGTAGTCCTCTCCTGCTGCGCCGGACACCGATATCATTGCGGTCTTCCGCTCAAAGTATGGACTCAACCAAATATCGTCAGCCGCCACGGTTCTATACTCAACCGGGAATATCTGCGACGGATGCTTCGTCTGGATCAGCTTGCGTATTTCACGCAATACCGCCGGACCGTCCTCGTAGGGCACCGAGTATTCGCATTCGTTATGGTTCGGCATCGGAATTGAACCCGGAAATATCCGATAGCTGGGCCCTATTCTCTCGCCGGCCTGTGCTTCGACAGCTGCTGACGGCTGAGTTGTGACGTTCAGCGTTCTGATTTCGCAGACATCAGCTTTACTGCGCGTACGACCAATGCCAGACGTGTCGGGCAGGCTGTATAACGATGCCGAGTGTTCGGTCGGGCACCAGAACACGCGGAGGCTCCGGTTTTCCTGACATAGCTGATCCAAATGATTCATGCATTCTTCAAAATCCTCACGCCATATTTTGTCATGAAGATCAAAAGCAGGAACAAGCTTCATCGTGACGGAAAGCACCACGCCAAGCATTCCGAGACAAACTTTCGCAGCGTTGAGGACATCGATGTCTTGCGAAGCATCGAAATTGGCGATGGATCCATCGCCCATCGCTATCCGCATTCCAATTATCGGGCCCGCTAAGCATTGCAAACTATCGCCGCTGCCATGCGTACCCGTCGATACGGCCCCGCTCATCGTCTGCAGATCGATATCGCCCTGGTTGGGCAATGCCCAACCAGCAGAACGCAGTTCAAGGCCAACGTCACAAATCCGCGTTCCGCCGCGGAGGGTTACGCTGCCGTTGGTTGGGTCGATATTTTCGATCCCTGTTAGACGCTCCGCGGAGATTAGAACTCCGTCCGTGGGGACAATCGGCGTATAAGAGTGCCCCGTACCCACTACGCGGACGCGCAGATTGGTTGAAGCTGCTGTCTTGATCGTTCTGCAGACGTCATCGTCCGAACTTGGCATTTCGAAATGCTTCACCCGACAAACCTGATTGCTCACCCAGTTCCGCCAAATCATGCTAGGGCCGAGTGTCTGCGCTCTGGTCTCTGAAGAAGGCAATGGAGTTCTCCTTGCGTGTGTTTTCTCGCTGCTAGGTGCTGGGGCAGCCGCCTCGGCCCGCCAGAATAGGGTCGTCACGCTGTGCCCAGCGCCGACTCATTTTGGCAGGCATGACGGATATCATCATCGACCTAGATACAAAAGAAGATTATCTCCATTATAACTCGGTGCCCCGGCAGACCGACCATTGGCGCGGGGCAGCGGTGACCGCTGGTGGTCCACACTCGCTTCTCCCGTCGATGCGAACGGAAAATTATCGTTTCAGAGCCTTCACCCCACAAGAGCCGACGACTGGCACCGACCGGTTGCGTCGGGCCTCACCACGTATTTCGTGCGAGGCTTTCGCCGAAGGACGCGTATGCTGTCTTGTGCACGTCAATCAGCCTGTTGGACAGTTCTGGCTCTTGGCCCGGCGGCCTTGCAGTGCAGGAGCGTTTGGCGAGTCCTGGCCCCAGCTCTTGACCTTGTCCTTGCCCTTGAAGCGCATCATCAGACGCCGCCTCATAGAGCGCGCGCCGCACGTCGACGTCGCCTGCCTTCGAGATGCGGCCCTGAACGTCGATCGAGGTGCCCGACTGCCGGCGTCGCGACCTCAGCCCGAAGTAGGCCGCGACGTCGCGCGAGCGGCGGAACCGCGTGGGATCGTCCATCGCCGTTCATGAACGAAAGCGCCGTCACCGGACCGACGCCGGGGATGAACGCAGCGCTCGAACCGTCGTGACGCACTCTTCCATCGGACGGACGGAGCATCGAAATCGAGCGCGGTCCGGCTGTCTCATTGTCGGCGCGGCGGCAGGCAGGATAACGTGGTTCAGTCGTTCCTGGTTTGCATCGGTGCTCATCCGCCGGAGCGGATCTCCTTGCTCAGATGGGGTCCGTCAGCGCGCCGGCGCCATGCGTTTTATCTGCCGCCGCACCGCTCATCGATGCGCTCCCAGCAGCTTGCGGTCCTTGACATGGGCGCGCCGCGTGGCATCGGCCTCGCTCGCGGCCGCATCGCCGACGTAAACGTCCATCGCTCCACATGGCGTGTATGATCACCGCCAGCTTGCGCGCCACCGCAACGCAGGCCTTGCGGTGGCAGGAGCGTTTGGCGATGTCCCGGCCCCAGCTCTTGACCTTGTCCCTGCCCTTGAAGCGCGTCATCAGTCCTGACG
>NZ_RZOT01000140.1:0-11701 GCF_003999085.1 Mesorhizobium sp. M4A.F.Ca.ET.090.04.2.1 | reverse complement strand
GCTGTAGCCCATCATACGCGCCGTCGCCGGCTTGATCTGCATCAGGCCTATCTCGCCGGCGCTGCCGACGATGTTCGGCCGGTAATTGCTCTCGATCTTGATGACCGCCTTGGCCAGCGACACCGGCACGCCTTCCGCCGCCGCATAGCGGGCGATGATCGCCGAGTACTGGCCGCCGTCGGCCGCTGCTGCCGCCGCTGTCGACTCTGCCGCGGTGCTCGGACGGATCGAGGCTGTGGTAGTCAGGTCGATCGTCTTCCTGTTGCGCTGCACACGCCGCTTCGCCGTCGCTTTCCTGGCTTTCACCGCGGCGACCTTTTGCACCTTCGCGGTGGTCGTCTTTTTTGCTTTCGGGCTCTCCGCGGCCTTCGGCGCGGTTTTGCCGGCTACGGCGATGAAGCCGCTGTCGGCCCGCAGGCTCTGGGGCGCGGCATTTGCGGCCCCGATGGCAAAAGTCATTACACCGGCAGCAACGGCTGCCGTCAAGACGGTCAAATTTTGCATGTGGTCCTGTTCTGTTAGAACCGCGCGAAGAACTTCACGCGGCGACACCAAATCAATATCGAAACATCTGGGAGGCTAGACGTCCGATAAATTGCACGGATCGCCTTTGACGGTCGATTTGGCGGCAAAGAAGGCGGCGCAAGTCACTTTAAGTGACAGATTGTAATTTAGCGACGCAAAATGGACTATTTGGCTGGGATTGCCTTCATGGCAGCAAGCAGCCTTTGCAGCGTGCGGATTGTCGAGCCGTCAGCCATTCCATCGACCAGCCGCGGCCGGAAATGCCGCTGAAAAGCCTCGACGACGATTTCGGTCTGGCGGTCGAACATACCGGATATCTCCGCACCGTAGCCATAAAGCGCCAGCATCGACTGCAGCGCCTCGACATCGCTCCCCGTGTCGCCGGTTTTCAGCGTCGCGCCCTGCCTGACCGGCGCCGGCGGCACGAGATGGCCGATGCCGGCCGCAAACAGGGTCTTCCAGGGGAATTTCTCGCCCGGATCGACTTTGCGACCCGGCGCCACATCGGAATGGGCGAGCACGCGCTGCGCCGCAATGGAATGGCGTTGCACGATGCCTTTGCACAGGCCGATCACCGCATCGATCTGCCGCCTGGGGAAATCGGGATAACCGAGAGAATGGCCGGGATTGACGATCTCGATGCCGACAGAGCAGGAGTTGATGTCCGTTCGCCCGAACCACGAGCTCTTGCCGGCATGCCAGGCGCGGTCGCTTTCGCGAACCATTTGCACGATGCGGCCGTCTTCGTGGATCAGATAGTGAGCGGACACATCGCTCGCCGGATCGCACAGCCACGCTTCGGCGCCGGGTCCGGTCGCCATGCCCGTATAGTGCAGCACGATCATGTCGGGTTTCAACGTCTCGCGCCGCGGGCCGAAATTCGGCGATACCCTGACCTCGGCGCCTGGCTGATCGGGCAGGAAACCGCTCATGCGTGCCTGAGGCCCCGTTCGATCATCTCATAGGCGGCATTGATCGCCGCGAGCCTGGTGGTGGCGATCTTGATGAATTCCTGCGGCAGGCCGCGCGCGATCAGCCGATCGGGATGATTGTCCGAGACCAGTTTGCGGTAGCGCTTCCTGACCTCCTCGAACGGCTTTCCGCGCTCGATGCCGAGCACGACATAGGGATCGCCGGCGCCGAGATTGACGTGCCTGGCCAGGATGCTCTGATAATGTGCCTCGTCGATGCGGAAGATCTCGGCAATACGGTGCAGAAACCGGCCTTCGTGCTCATGAATCAGCCCGTCGGCCTTGGCGATGTGGAACAAGCCGTCGAGTATGTCTTCCAGCATCATGCAGTTCGCATGGCCGGAGCCGCACAATTGCGCCATGCGCTGGGCATAGATCTCGAAGCCGGCCACATCGCGCTTGGCTAGGTCGTAGAGCCGCGCCACATTGCGCGTCTCTTTCGGCGGCACATCGAATATTTCCTGGAAGGCGCGCACCTCATCCTGGGTAACGATGCCGTCAGCCTTGGCCATCTTGGCCGAGAGCGCGATCATCGCTACCGAAAAGGCGACGCGGCGGCGCAGATCGGCATCGCCGGAGAAAACCGTTCGCACGGCTTCGACGACATCGGCGACGCCCGATGACGCTGAAGACGTAACACGAACGATGAAGTCGCCGAGGCGGTCCCAAATCGACATGAGGCTTCTTAGTGCGAACTGCCCACCGCTATCAAGCGCAGACAGTGCCGCAGGCCCATTGGATCCGCGTCATATGATGTTGCTGGCGCAAGCCTCTGGCGCCGGTAGCTGAAAAGAAAGAAGGCCGGTAGGGGACCGGCCTTCTTCGCCTTGTGAACTACTGCGCGGGCGCAGCAGGTGCTGCCGGAGCCGGTTCGGCTGGTTTCGTAGCGTCAGGAGCCGGAGTAGCCGGCTTCATAGGCTCTTCGGCGGCCGGCGGATTGGTGCTCTGGGTTGTGGTGTTGTCCGTCCCGCTGTCGCTGCAAGCCGCAACTCCGAGCAGGGCGAGCGCCGAAAGGGACGCCAGAATGAGCTTCTTCATGATATCTCTCCTTCAATCGACGCTCACATTCTGGTGAGCGGTCGAAGGAGAAATGCATCAGCCGGCGTGGAGTTTCGTAACGTTGCATTTCCGCATGTAACATCATCTGGGCGATTGCCGGCCGCCGAATGGCGCACTAACAGGATAAGCCAAGCACCAGATTACGCAGGGAAAATTCCAGGAGCCGCGATGACCGAAAAATGGGATTTCTGGATCGACCGTGGTGGCACCTTCACCGACGTCATCGGCCGCGACCCTCAAGGCGGACTGCATGCCCGCAAGCTGCTGTCAGAAAATCCGGAAGCCTATGCGGACGCTGCCATTCAGGGCATTCGCGACCTGCTTGGATTGAAATCCAGTTCCGCCATTCCGCCGGGGCTGATCGGCGACATCAAGATGGGCACCACTGTCGCCACCAATGCGCTGCTCGAGCGCAAGGGCGACCGTGTGCTCCTGCTTACTACCAAGGGTTTTCGCGACGCGCTTCGCATCGCCTATCAGGCGCGCCCGGATATCTTCGCCAAGGAGATCATCCTGCCCGAACAGCTCTATGAGCGCGTCGTCGAGATCGATGAACGCGTGCACGCCGACGGCTGGGTCGAACGTTTGCTCGACGTCGCCGCCTGCCACCCGGCAATCGAACAGGCCAAAGCCGACGGCATCGATGCGGTCGCTATCGTCTTCATGCATGCCTGGAAATATCCCGACCACGAGAAGGCTGTCGCCAAAGTCTGCCGCAAGCTCGGCTTCGCCCAGGTTTCTGTCAGCCACGAGGTCTCGCCGCTCATCAAGCTGGTCGGCCGCGGCGACACCACCGTGGTCGACGCCTACCTGTCGCCGATCCTGTCGCGCTATGTGCAAAGGGTGGCGGGCGAACTGGGTGCCGGCCCCCGCCTGATGTTCATGATGTCGTCAGGTGGTCTCACCGCCGCCGATATGTTCCAGGGCAAGGACGCGCTGTTGTCCGGCCCGGCCGGAGGCGTCGTCGGCATGGTCGAGACGGCGAAGCTCGCCGGTTTCGAAAAAGTCATCGGCTTCGACATGGGCGGCACCTCGACCGATGTCGCCCACTATGACGGCGAGTATGAGCGCGCCTTCGACACCGAGGTTGCCGGCGTGCGCATCCGCGCGCCGATGATGCGCATCCATACCGTTGCCGCCGGCGGAGGCTCGATCCTGCACTATGAGGCGGGCCGCTTCCGCGCCGGGCCGGATTCCGCCGGCGCCAATCCCGGCCCGGCCGCCTATCGGCGCGGCGGCCCGCTCGCCGTGACCGACGCCAACGTCATGCTCGGCAAGCTGCAGCCCGATTACTTCCCGGCGATCTTCGGTCCCGGCCAGGACCAGGCGCTCGACGTCGACACCGTGCGCGAAAAATTCACCGCGCTGGCCGCCGAGATCGGCGATGGCCGCTCGCCCGAGGCGGTCGCCGAAGGCTTCGTCACCATCGCCGTCGAGAACATGGCCAACGCCATCAAGAAGATCTCGGTGCAGCGCGGCTATGACGTCACTGAATATCTCTTGAACTGCTTTGGCGGCGCTGGCGGCCAGCACGCCTGCCTGGTCGCCGATGCGCTCGGCATGGAAGCGGTGCTGATCCATCCCTTCTCTGGCCTGCTATCGGCTTATGGCATCGGCCTGTCGTCGGTGTTCGCCTCGCGCCAGCAGGCGCTGCTCAAGCCGCTCGCCGAAGAGTCCAGGACGGCGATCGACGAGCTTATCGCAACGTTGAGGAAAGCCGTCATCGCTGAATTCGCGGCACAAGGCATCGCCGAGAGCGCGGTCGCTTCCAGGCCCGTCCTGCAGATCCGCTATGACGGCACCGACACGGCGCTGCCGGTGAATTTCGCCAGCGGCTCAATATTCCAGGCGAGGCGCGATTTCGAAGTCGCCCACAAGGCGCAATTCGGCTTCGTCTATGACGATAAGCCGATGATCGTCGAGACCGTCGGTGTCGAAGGCACCGATACCGGCGGCGGCGGCCGCGACGAAAGTGAATCGGAAATGGAAGATCTTGCCGCAAGCCCTCCCAGGACGCGCAAAATCTTCGCCGAAGGCGAATGGCGCGAAGCCGGCATATTCCGGCGCGAAGCGCTCAAGCCCGGCAACAGGGTGGCCGGTCCCGCTCTGGTCATCGAGCCCAACCAGACCATCATCGTCGAGCCCGGCTGGCTGGCCGAGATCACCGCCAGGAACCATGTGCTGTTGCGGCGAACCGAGAAGAAACGCCGCCAGGCAGCGCTCGGCACCGAAGCCGATCCGGTCATGCTGGAGGTCTTCAACAACCTCTTCATGTCGATCGCCGAGCAGATGGGCGTGACGCTGCAGAACACCGCCTATTCCGTCAACATCAAGGAACGGCTGGATTTCTCCTGCGCCGTCTTCGACCGCCATGGCGCGCTGGTCGCCAACGCGCCGCACATGCCGGTGCATCTCGGCTCCATGGACCGCTCGGTCGAGACCATCATTCGCCTGAATTCCGGCGACATCCATCCGGGCGACGTCTTCGCCCTCAACGCCCCCTACAATGGCGGCACGCACCTGCCCGACATCACCGTGGTGACGCCGGTGTTCGACGATGCGCGCAAGGAAATCCTGTTCTGGGCGGCCTCGCGCGGCCATCACGCCGATGTCGGCGGCACCGCGCCCGGCTCGATGACGCCTTTAGCCACCACGGTCGACGAGGAAGGCGTGCTGTTCGACAATTTCCGCATCGTCGATCGCGGCCGCTTTCGCGAGAAGGAACTGGAAACGCTGCTCACCGACCACCCCTACCCGGCCCGCAATCCGCACCAGAACGTCGCCGACCTCAAGGCGCAGATCGCCGCCAACGAGAAGGGCGTTGCCGAATTGCGCAAGATGGTCGCGCATTTCGGCCTCGATGTCGTCGAGGCCTATATGGGCCACGTCCAGGACAATGCCGCAGAGAGCGTGCGGCGCGTGCTGGAACGGCTTCCCGACACCTCCGACTATGAATATCCCACCGACACCGGCCAGGTGATCAGGGTCAGGATTTCTGTCGATCGGCAAAAGCGCGAAGCAACGGTCGACTTCACCGGAACCTCGAAGGTGGAAAAGAACAATTTCAACGCGCCGGAACCCGTCGCCCGCGCCGCCGTGCTCTATGCCTTCCGCGTCATGGTCGAGGACATGATCCCGATGAACGCCGGGTGTCTCAGGCCGATCAACATCGTCATCCCCGACGACTGTATGCTGAAGCCTTCATATCCGGCAGCAGTCGTCGCCGGCAATGTCGAGACCTCGCAGCATGTGACCAATGCGCTGTTCGGCGCCATGGGCGCGATGGCCAATGCGCAAGGGACGATGAACAACCTCACCTTCGGCAACAAGCAGTACCAGTATTACGAGACGATCTGCTCGGGCTCGCCCGCCGGCCAAATGAACTCCGGCCGCGGCTTTGCCGGCACCTCAGGCGTCCATAGCCATATGACGAATTCCCGCCTCACCGATCCGGAAGTGCTGGAACTGCGCTTCCCTGTGCTGCTCGAGGATTTCC
Organism: Mesorhizobium sp. M4A.F.Ca.ET.090.04.2.1; assembly: GCF_003999085.1. NCBI lineage: Bacteria > Pseudomonadati > Pseudomonadota > Alphaproteobacteria > Hyphomicrobiales > Phyllobacteriaceae > Mesorhizobium > Mesorhizobium sp. M4A.F.Ca.ET.090.04.2.1. Next base: position 5,650 of record NZ_RZOT01000140.1, on the reverse strand, counting down.
ACATCCGCGAAGGCTCGGGCGGCAAGGGCAGATGGGATGCCGGCGACGGCACGAAGCGCACCATCCGTTTCCTCGAAAGGATGGAATGCGCGATCCTGTCCTCACATCGCAACCGGCCACCGCAAGGGCTGGACGGCGGCGGCGACGGTGAGGCGGGCTCCACCAAGGTCCGTCGAAACAATGGCGCCATCGATGTGCTGAAAGCCTGCGACCAGACCGTTCTCGACGCCGGCGAGGCCGTCATCGTCACCACGCCGACCCCTGGAGGATTTGGCAGGAAGGCCTGATTTGGCGTCAACAGGCTGTCACCAGCCTGTCATGACGCTGCGCTACCCGCTTGCGCCAACACAAACGGGGAATCAACTTGCCATGACGGACGTTTCCGGAGATCTGGTTTTTCGTCGCGGCAAGGAAGTTGGAAAAGCCGTCTACCAGAATCGCCCGCTGTCGAAGGCCGGCATGTCGGAGCGGCTCTTCGCCTTCCTGTTTTCCGGCCTCGTCTATCCGCAGATCTGGGAAGACCCCGATGTCGACATGGAGGCCATGGAGCTTGGCGCCGGCCACCGCATCGTCACCATCGCGTCGGGCGGCTGCAACATCCTCGCCTACCTCACCCGTTCGCCCGAACGGATTGATGCCGTCGACCTCAACGCCGCCCATATCGCGCTGAACCGCATGAAGCTCGAGGCGGTGCGCCGCCTGCCGTCGCAGGGCGACCTGTTCCGCTTCTTCGGCGCCGCCGACACCAGCCACAATTCGGAAGCCTACGACCGCTTCATCGCGCCGCATCTCGATCCGGTCAGCCGCCACTACTGGGAGCGCCGCAACTGGCGCGGTCGCCGGCGCATCGAGGTCTTCGACCGTAATTTCTACCAGACCGGCCTGCTCGGCCTGTTCATCGCCATGGGCCATCGCGTCGGCAAGTTCTTTGGCGTCGACCCCGCCGGCATCATGCAGGCCAGCAACATCGGCGAGCAGCGCCGCTTCTTCAACGAGGAGCTGGCGCCGGTCTTCGAAAAGCCGCTGCTGAAATGGGCGACGTCGCGCAAGGCTTCGCTATTCGGTCTCGGCATTCCACCGGCGCAGTACGATTCGCTGATCACCTCGGGCGACGGCACGATGGCGAGCGTGCTCAAGGCCAGGTTGGAAAAGCTCGCCTGCGATTTCCCGCTGAACACCAACTATTTCGCCTGGCAGGCCTTTGCCCGCCGCTATCCCGAGCCCGGCGAGGCAGCACTCCCCGCCTATCTGGAGAAGCGGAATTACAAGGTGATCCGCGACAACATCGACCGCGTCGCCATCAACCACACCAACCTGATCGAGTTCCTCGCCGGCAAGGATGCGGGCGCGGTCGACCGCTTCATCCTGCTCGACGCGCAGGACTGGATGACCGACGACCAGCTCAACGCGCTGTGGGCCGAGATCACCCGCACGGCATCGGCCGGCGCCCGCGTCATCTTCCGCACGGCGGCCGAGCCCAGCCTGCTGCCCGGTCGCGTCTCCAACTCGCTGCTTGACCAGTGGAGCTACGAGGCCGAGGCCTCGCGCGACTTCTCCGCGCGCGACCGTTCGGCCATCTATGGCGGCTTCCACCTCTATGTGAAGCGCTGATGAGCACCACCGAACTGCCCGCCAGCCATGCCGAGCTGATGGACGGCGTCTATCGCTGGCAGCGCCACATCTACGATCTCACCCGCAAATACTATCTGCTCGGCCGCGACCGCCTGATATCAGGACTGGAGGTGCCCCCGGGCGGAACCGTGCTCGAGCTCGGCTGCGGCACCGGCCGCAACATCATCCTCGCCGCCCGCCGCTATCCCGAGGCGCGCTTCTTCGGCCTCGATATCTCGGCGGAAATGCTGGAGACGGCGGCAGCAGCCATCGCCCGCGAAAACCGGTCCGGCCGCGTCACTCTGGCGCTCGGCGACGCCACCAATTTCGACGCTGGCACGCTCTACGACGTCGCGCGTTTCGACCGCATCTTCGTGTCCTACTCGTTGTCGATGATCCCGGGCTGGGAAAAAACGGTTTCAGCGGCACTCGCCGCGCTGGCGCCAGGCGGCTCCCTGCATGTCGTCGATTTCGGTCAGCAGGAGGGCCTGCCGCGCTGGTTCCGGGCGCTGCTGCGCGGCTGGCTCAAAAAATTCCACGTCGCGCCGCGTGAATCGCTGCGCGAGGTTTTGGAATCAGAATCCGAGCGAACCGGCGCAACCTTCCATTTCAGAACGCTTTATCGCGGCTACGCTTGGCTCGGCGTGATCGGCGCAGCCAGGTAGTCAGTGAAGCGCCTTCACCAGCGCGCCAACCATCACCTGCGGGCGGTAGTTGAGCTTGGCCGGCGTCAGTCCAAGCCGCACCACCACCAACTGCTCCGACGGGATGATGGCGACCGTCTGGCCGTCATGCCCCTCCATCCAATAGGTGTCCTTGGGCAGGCCGGCCGCGACGCCGGCGCCAGGGTTCTCCTCATCGCCCGGCCCTTCGATCCATACCTGGCCTTTGCCGTAGACCTTCGAGGCCGCCGCCGGCTCCCGCATCCAGTCGACGAAGCCGGCGGGCAGGAGCTGATTGCCGTTCCAGACCCCGCCCTGCAGCAGGAACTGGCCGAAGCGCGCCCAGTCATGCGCCGTGGCGTAGAGATAGGACGAGCCGACAAAGCTGCCCTGCTCGTCGGTCTCGAGCACGGCGCTGTGCATGCCAAGGGGCTCGAACAGCGCCTTTCGCGGCCAGGTTAGCGCCTTCGCCTTGTCGCCGACGGCGTCCTGCCACAGCCGCGACAGCATCACCGCCGTGCCGCTCGAATAGGAAAACACCTTGCCCACCTCGCCGGTCAGGGGCTTGGCTTCGGCGAAGCCGGCCATGTCGGGTTCGAGATAGAGCATGCGCGTCACATCGGCGACGTCGCCGTAATCCTCGTTGAACTCCAGCCCGCTCGACATCGCCATCAGGTCGGCAAGGCTGATCGCGGCGCGCCCATCCGCCTTCCAGGGCGCGAACAGGCCCTTGTTGTCGATCGCCATCTTGCCGTCCTTGACCAGCGTGCCGACGATCGCGGCATTCACCGTCTTGGTCATCGACCAGCCGAGCAGCGGCGTCTTTGCAGAAAAGCCCTCGCCATAGCGCTCGGCGACGATGTGGCCGTTCTTCACCACCACCACGGCGCGCATGCCGGCGCCGGCCATGGCCGCGTCGTCGACGATCTTCGCGATTTCTGGATTCTGCGAGGCGTCCACTCGCTCACCCTCCGGCCACAGCGCATCCTGCCTGGTGGCGGCCGGCCCGGCGTAGATCGCCGTCTGCCTCGCCTTGCCGGTGTTGCCGTCCGGAACGGTAGCGCAGCCTAGCCCGTCGCGCGCGACGGCCACGCTTTTGCCGAGCACGCCGAACAGGCCTGCCGAGACCATGCCGCGTTCCTTGTCCACCGACACTCTCATCAGCCTGAGCAGCGGATGGCCCGGCGCCTGGACATCGACGGCGAGCACCTGGTTGGCGTCGCGCCCGGCGATGAAAACGTTCGAGCACACGATCTTGGCCGAATAGCCGGAACCGACGCGGATCAGTTCGGGCGGCGCGACATAGAGCCAGGCGACCAACGCTGCTATCGCCAGCACGACCAGGCCGAGCAACCATTTGACGATCTTGACGACGATCCGCATCTCACCCCCTGCGTGTGGCGCCCGATTTATGCCATCGATTTGCCGCCATTGCTGCCTCAAAATCTCGGCTGCTGTCGAGCGCCGTCAACCGAATATCAACCATGATCGGCGATCACATGATGCATGTCGCCCAAAAGTGCGCAGCGGTTTTGGGACAACGACATGCACTGGAAAGAGAGATTAAAGCGCGCCAAAAGGGTGCGCTTTGAGGAGACTGGACGTTCCTGTGGGGTGATCGTCCGGCGGGGGACGGCCAAGGGGGCCACCCGAAACGACCCATCAGCGGCCGGCTGAACCCGGCTCAGGAGTAGCGATGCGCCGTCTTGCGGCTCTCATCATGCTGACGCTGCTGGGCGCCTGCTCGACCGTTGACGACCTGACGCCGGTGATGTCCTCCAGCAGCCCGATGGTTGCGGTGCGCGCACCGCGCTTCGAGGATTCCAAGCCGCATGAGTGGGACAGCGGTGCGCCGTGGAGCTATGCCATCCACGGTACCGACGTCTCGAAATACCAGACATCGGTGGACTGGCCGGCAGCCAAGGCGAGCGGCATTTCCTTCGCCTTCATCAAGGCGACCGAGGGCGGCGACCGCTTCGACGACTATTTCAACGAGCACTGGGCGCGCACGAGAGCCGTGGGAATTCCGCGCGCGGCCTATCATTTCTTCTATTTCTGCACACCCGCCGCCACGCAGGCGCGCTGGTTCATCGCCAACGTCCCCAAAGACCGTTCGGCGATGCCGCCGGTGCTCGATATGGAATGGAACCCGAAATCGCCGACGTGCCGGCTGCGGCCCGACCCGGCCACGGTGCGCGCGGAGATGACCACTTTCCTCGAAATCGTCGAGCGGCACTACGGCAAGAAGCCGATCATCTACACCTCGATCGACTTCTTCGACGACAACGGCCTCGCGACCTTCCGCGGCTATCCCTATTGGCTGCGCTCGGTCGCTGGCCACCCTCGCCAGAAGTATGGCAGCCACCCCTTCACCTTCTGGCAATATACCGGAACCGGCATCGTTCCGGGCATGACCGGCAAATCCGACATCAACGTTTTCAACGGCTCGGAAGTCGCCTGGAACAAGTGGCTGCGGCAGAACACCCGTTGACATAAGCCGTCCTGCCTGCTTTTCGACACGACCAGCGGCGATGTATTGAGCTGCTGGCAGTCCGGAGCGGCGTACCAGGCGGGTGCCCGAGGACGCTCCTGAGCTTTGAATCACGCATGGTCCTGGCCAGAACCGGTTCGGGTTCGGCGGGGCGTGCGCCGGTTTCGAAAGGGAAGCGATGCGATTGCGTGTTGACATCTTGGCGGCGCTGTTTGTCGGCGCTCTTGCCTGGCCGGCGGCGGCGCAGGAGTGCGGAGACGATTTCAACACCTGGAAACAGGGCGTGGCGGCGGAAGCCAAGGCGGCCGGCGTCGGCGCCGTCGGCCTGAACGCGCTGGAACAGGCGAGCCTCGACGACAAGGTCCTGGCTCGTGACCGCGCCCAGGGCGTCTTCACCCAGACCTTCACCGAATTCTCCAACCGTATGATCTCGGCTTACCGCCTGAAGCAGGGCGGAGCCAATCTGAAGAAATACGCCGACGTCTTCGCCCGCGCCGACCAGGAATTCGGCGTCCAGGCGCCCGTCATCGCCGCCTTCTGGGCGCTCGAGACCGATTTCGGCGCCGTCCAGGGCGATTTCCACACGCTGAGCGCGCTGGTGACGCTCTCGCATGACTGCCGCCGCCCGCAGCTTTTCCGCCCCCAGCTCGTGCCGTTATTGACGCTGATCGATCGCGGCGTCCTGCCTGCCGACGTGACCGGCGCCTGGGCAGGTGAGATCGGCCAGACGCAGATCCTGCCGACCGACTACCTTGCCCGCGGCGTCGACGGCGACGGCGACGGCATCGTCGACCTGCGTCACAGCGTGCCGGACGTGATCATGACCACGGCCAACAAGGTGCTGTCGCGCGGCTGGAAGCGCGACCAGCCCTGGATCGAGGAAGTC
>NZ_RZOT01000013.1:0-26785 GCF_003999085.1 Mesorhizobium sp. M4A.F.Ca.ET.090.04.2.1 | reverse complement strand
GGCGGCCGCGTGGTTGAAGGCGCGCGCCTGGAAACTGTGGTTACGGGAAACCGTAACGCGGGTTCGAATCCCGCTCTCTCCGCCAGAATTTTTCTAATAAGTTAATTATTTCAAATAGTTAGTTAACTCATAGAAGCGCTTCAAGGTCGAAGCGTCGTTAGTCTGTGTAACCTACGGTCAGGAATCCGCATAGTCCGCCATGGCGTCGCTCAACCTCGAGGAGGTCAGCGCCCTGTTTTGGGGCCGAGGGCGGACTGGCAGGTTCAGGCTGCGGTTGTTCAAAAGCGGACGTTCGGTTGAACGGGGACATAGTCGTGACCTGACCCAAAGTAGCCCGTCGGCAGCACCCGCGATCGGACCATAAACGACGCCGTGTGAGGAATGGCCCAAGAAACGTGGTGAGTTGATCGCTGTCGGCGCCGGCACTGGACGCTCGCATTCGAGGTAGGACTAGAATACGCTCGCCGCCCGAAGCTTCGACCTACGGAAGAGGCAGGACACAAGTATGGAGCGACGCCTCACCGCAATCCTTGCTGCCGACGTCGTCGGCTACAGCCGCCTCATGGGAGCCGACGAGGTTGGCACACTCACGCAGTTGAAGCACCTTCGCGCCGAGGTGATCGAGCCTAGGATCGCGCAGGCCCATGGACGCATCGTTGGTTCCGCCGGCGACAGTCTGCTTGTCGAATTTGCCAGCGCGGTCGACGCGGTACAGTGCGCGGTCGAAGCCCAGGAGGGATTGGCCGCTCACAATGCAAGTTTGCCCGAAGACAAGCGCATGACTTTCCGCATGGGCGTGAATTTGGGCGACGTGATTGCAGAGGACGACACAATCTACGGTGATGGTGTGAACATCGCCGCGCGGATCGAGAAGCTTGCAGAGGCTGGCGGCGTCTGCGTCGCGAGCAACGTCTACGAGCAGGTAAAGGGTAAACTAGACTATGCCTACACCGACCTCGGTAGCCATCAGGTCCACAACATCGTGGAGGCGGTGCGCGCCTATCAGGTCAGTCGAGCAAAACCAACTCCGGTATTCTCGACAAGGGAGAGGCTGATGCTTCCCGAAAAACCGTCCATCGCGGTCTTGCCATTCGACAACATGAGTGGCGACCCCGAGCAGGGCTACTTCGCAGACGGCATGGTGGAGGAGATCATCACCGCGCTGTCCCGGACGCGCTGGCTGTTCGTCATCGCGCGCAACTCGAGCTTTACCTACAAGGGACGGGCAGTGGACATTAAGCAGGTCGGACGCGAGCTTGGTGTGCGCTACGTGCTTGAAGGGAGCGTGCGCAAGGCGGCGAGCAGGGTTCGCATCACCGGGCAGCTTATCGACGCGACAACGGGAGCACATCTATGGGCCGACCATTTCGACGGCGAGCTGGAGGACGTTTTTGAGCTGCAGGAGGAAGTGACCAGGAGCGTCGTCGGAGCGATCGCTCCGAAGCTGGAACAGGCAGAGATCGAGCGGGCCAAGCGCAAGCCGACCGAGCACCTTGACGCTTACGACTACTATCTGCGCGGGATAGCAAGCCTCCACCAGTTGACCAGGAAATCCACCGCAAACGCCCTCCAGTTGTTTTACAAGGCCATCGAACTCGACCCTGAATTTGCCTCGGCATACGGCATGGCCGCCTGGTGTGCCGTCATTCGCAAGGCGAACGGTTGGATGACGGATCGCAAGCAAGAAACCGCCGAAACCGAGCGCCTGGCTCTGAAGGCCGTGGATTTGGGCAGGGATGACGCGATCGCTCTTTCCCGCGGCGGGACCGCGCTCGCCTACGTCGTGGGCGACAACAATAGCGGGGCAGCGTTCATTGATCGCGCGCTTGCGCTCAATCCGAACCTGGCTACCGCGTGGCTATTCAGCGGCTGGATCAGAGCCGACCTCGGCGATACGGAAACCTCACTTCGGCACCTGGCGACTGCGATACGCATGAGCCCAGTCGACCCGCTCATGTTCGACATGCAGAATGCGGTTGCAGTGGCTCATCTCTTCGCTGGTCGATTTGAGGAGGCATCATCTTGGGCTGAAAGGTCGTTGCGGGAAAAGCCGGACTTTTTGCCGTCGTTGCGCTTTGCCGCTGCAAGCTATGCTCACGCCGGCCGAACCGAGGATGCGCAAAAGGTCGTGAGCCGAATTCTCGCCCTCGATCCGGGCCAACGAATTTCCAATCTCGCCGACTTCGTTTCAGCCGTCCCAGCCCATATGGCTCTGCTTGCAGAAGGTTTGCGAAAGGCGGGGCTGCCGGAATAGCGCTGCCAGGCTGGCGCATCGATCACGAGTTGGGAACGCACCGAGATCGCAAAGACCGCACCGTGGGTGGCGTCGGCCCGGCACAACTCGCCGTAGGGCGCCGTACAAGCGATCCCGCGTCATCCATGGCGTCGCTCAGGGCGGACCGACCGCTTCTGGCGTACGCGAAGCGAGTAGCGGACACTTAAACCGATGGAACTGAGGCCCTGGATTGGACCCGAAGCCGTCACGGTCCGATTGCGAGGCAACTGCCGCGAACAAGCGGTAGGGAAGGTGGGACTCGCTCGTCGGTGGCGCTGCGGTAGGGTCGCCAAGGCGTCGCGCGAGCATAGCCTCAAGAAGCGTGATCTGTGGTATGATAGGCCGGTGAGGGCACGCTGGAAGCGCCGGTCCCTAACTGCCTCGGGCCTGCGGCTTGCGTGTCGCGAATCTTGACTGGGGCCCAACATGGAGCGGAAGCTCGCTGCCATCCTTGCCATCGATGTCGTAGGGTACTCGGCGCTCATGGAGGCGGATGAAGCGGGCACATTCGATCGGCTGAAACGTGGCCGCAAAGAGCTGTTCGAGCCGGAAATCGAGACGCGACACGGGCGAATCTTCAAGCTGATGGGAGACGGCCTGCTGGCGGAGTTCGGCAGCGTGGTAGATGCGGTCGAATGCGCGGTCACGCTTCAGCGCGGCATGGCGGAACGTAACGCGAGTGTCGCCGAAGACCAGCGCTTCGAAGTCCGGATCGGGATCAACCTTGGGGAAGTGATCGTCGAAGGGGACGATCGCTATGGCGAGGGCGTGAATGTGGCGTCGCGCCTCCAACAACTCGCCGAGCCCGGTGGCATCTGCGTTTCGGAGAAGGTGTCCAAGGAGGTCAGGCAGAAGCTGGCGTTTGCATTCGAGCCCATGGGCGAGCAGCGGGTGAAGAACATAGCCGAGCCGATATACTGCTATCGCGTGAACCTGCAGCTTCCGAGAGCGGCTCCGGTCGGGCGACTGGCATCGCTGGAATTGCCCGACAAGCCCTCAATCGCGGTTTTGCCTTTCACCAACATGAGCAACGATCCGGAGCAGGAAACCTTTGTCGACGGCTTGACCGAAGACCTGATCACCGACCTGTCTCGCTCAGCCGGCCTCTTCGTCATCGCGCGCAACTCGACCTTTGCTTACAAGGGGCGGTCGGTCGATGTGCGTTTGGCCGCACGTGATCTTGGGGTGCGCTATGTGGTTGAAGGCAGCGCCCGGCGCGCTGCAGCGCGCGTGCGCATCAATGCGCAGTTGATCGACGCGATCGGCGGCGATCATATCTGGGCCGAGCGCTACGACAGCAGCCTCGAGGATATCTTTGCAGTGCAGGACGAGGTCACGGCCAAGATCGTCGAAGCCCTTGTCGGCCGATTGGCCGGACAGCCGGCGCGCAAACGGCCGTCAAGTCTCGAAGCTTATGACCTCTGCGTGCGAGCCCGCGGCGTCAGTTTTCAGACCGGGTTAGGCGCGCGGGAAGCGCGCATGCTCCTGGAAAGGGCGATCGGACTCGATCCCGACTATGCCGAGGCACATAGCTTGCTGGCCCTCAATCTTTGGCTTGGCTGGCTGTTCTGGAACGAGCCGAAGGAAACCAACCAGCCTCGCGCGCTGGCTGAAGCGCAGCGGGCTGTGGCGCTCGACCCTAACGATGCCGGGAACCGCTGGGGGCTGGGCATCATACTTGGTCACGAACGGCGATACGCGGAATCGGATGCCGAATTCGAGGCGACCTTCAGGCTCGATCCCAATCATGCCGATGCATGGGCGATGCGCTCGGATCTCATCACCTTGAGGGGCGACGCGGTCAAGGGCGTCGAATTCGTGAAGCGGGCTTTGCGGCTCAATCCGCACCCACCGGGGTGGTACTATTGGATGGCAGGCCAAGCCTATTATGCGCTCGGCGACTATCAATCCGCGGTCGAGGCTTTACGCAAACCGGAAACCTACCGCACCACGTCGCGGCGCATGCTGGCGGCAGCCCTCACGCAGGTCGGGCGCCTGGATGAAGCCCGTCAGGAAGCGGAATTCTTCATGATGAGCAATCCCCATTTCAGCATCAGGCATTGGGCAACATCGCAGCCATTCGACGACGAGGAAGTGCTCCAGCGCTTCGTCGAAGGCTATCGCAAGGCTGGCCTTCCCGACTGAAGAGCGCATTGCTTTGGATCGCCGCCTTGCTCTAGTCAGGGTATAGGCTCGTCTTTTGACTATGAGGGCAATGCCACGCGACGATCGAGATGCTGCGCAAAGCGGATTGCTTTGAACCTTCGCCATAGAAGCACTTCAAGGTCAAAGTGTTGATCTGTGTAACGAACTGTCAGGACCGCTTGGTCCGCCATCGCGTCGCTTAACGTCGAGGTGGTCAGCGTCCTGTTTGGGCTGAGAGCAGTAGGTCCGCTTGTGGTTGAGGGAACAACGATGGCGGACGTTGAGATGCCAATGCACAAAAGCCTACGGATCAAACGAAGCAACAGCCACCAGTTGCTCACGAAGCCAAGCGTTCCCGGCGTCGCGATCAAATCGGCGGTGCCAGTACATTGTGACGTCCATAGCCGGCGGTTCCATCGGTGGTATGAAAATATCCAAATCGAGACGTTCGGCCACCAGACGCGCAAAGTGAGCCGGGATGCTGCCGAGCAGCTCGCTCGTTGCTACGGCGAGCGCCACGGCCTGGAAATGCGGAACGGTCATGGCGACCTTGCGTGACAGGCCGAGCCTTTCGAGCGCAGGATCTATGGTTCCAGTCTTGGCCCCGTCGGCCGAACGCAACACCTGCGGGATGGCGCAGAAAACGTCGGCAGGAATGGTCTCTCCAGGCTTGATGCCCTTTGGCCCCAGCAACGGATGCCCACGGCGGGCGATGCAAACAAGCCAGGAACGGAACAGCTTGTGGCTGACGATCCACTCCGGCGTCTCCAGTGCCCGGTCCAACGCGATGTCGGCCCTGTCGTCGCTCAGCAGGCCGAAAACGTCTGTCGAAGGGTGATCTATCATCTGGAGGGTGATCGACGGCGCAACGGGCGCCACCTTTGCCGCCAGCTTCGGCATGAGCAAAGCCGAGAAATAGTCCGATCCGATCAGCATGAAGGACCGGGTCGACGTCCGAGGATCGAACGTTGCGTTTGCCGTTAGAGCCAATTCGATTTGCACCAATGCCTGGCGCACCGGCTCCTTCAGCTGGAGTGCGCGCGGTGTTGGCATCATGCGGTTGCCGTCGCGCACGAAAAGCTCGTCGCCGAGGATGGAGCGCAGGCGCCCGAGCGCCGAGCTGACCGCCGGCTGCGACAGGCCGACCCGTTCCCCGGCGCGTACCGTACTTCGCTCCAGCATCATGGCGTCGAAAACGCGCAACAGATTGAGATCGAACGCGGCCAAATTCACGGCGCCAATATCCCGAATACGATCATTCGATTTCCGCCAGTCGGATCATTGTTCTAACAATGCAAACGTTGCTGCAGCACCGACCCTAGTTGACCGAACATGGAAAGGGAAACGCGATGGACATCGCCCCAGGCTCGGTGCGCGCAGCGCGCACCGTCAAATGGATGGACACGGTCTACAGGATCAATGTCGGCAGATACCAAAGCGGCGGCATAGTCAGCGTCTTCGAATCCACCGTGCCCTCGCGCGGCGGCCCGCCCGTGCATGTGCACCACAATGAGGACGAAGTGATCCACGTGATCGAGGGCACCTACGAATTCTGGCTCGACGGTCAGTTCATGATGGTGCCCGCGGGCGCGTCGATCTTCCTACCCTGCGGCGTACCACACACGTTCCGCGTTGCGAGTGCCGAGCCAGGCCGCAACCTTACGATTTTGACGCCCGGCGGGCTGGAGGAGTTCTTCGTCGAGGCGGCCGCACGCGAACTGGCCATTCCTGATCAGATGACCGAAGTGGCGGAACTCGCGAGCCGCTATGGGATCGAGTTCCGTGGACCGGCCAAGTGGGTTGACTAGTTCGAACCGTCAGCGAGAGTCGCAATGACGAGGTGGCGCGGTGTCCCGCGTCGCCTCGTCATGACCGTTCAGGACAGATGACCTGGCCTAGGCTGGAAATCCAGCGAAGGGGCGCCCGCTTCTGGATCAACCGGATGATATGATCGTACGCAAATAGGAATGGATACGCGCAACCTCGACCTCCAACTTCGTGCCCGCAATGTCTGCTTGCAGGAAATGGCGATGCTGACATTCCTTGCGCGCGCGACCCTCGGATACCGCTCAAAACGGGTGGACGGACTCGGAGCAGCGAGCTTATAGAAGCCGTGACCTCTGTCGCCCGGCCGTGTAACTAATTGCGCAGCAAAAAGATGAATATTTTCAATGTTATAGGCCTATGATCGAAAGACGCTCTCTCCGCCAGAAGGCCTATGTGCCATCATACCCCGCATAATCCGCCCACCCCGCATCCGGTAATCCCATGAAGAAAATTGGCTTTCTGTCGTTCGGACATTGGTCGCCGTCGCCGCAGTCGGGGACGCGCTCGGCGGCCGACGCGCTGCTCCAGTCGATCGACCTTGCCGTCGCCGCCGAGGAGCTGGGCGCCGACGGCGCCTATTTCCGCGTCCACCATTTCGCCCGCCAGCTCGCCTCGCCCTTTCCGCTGCTGGCCGCCGCCGGCGCCAGGACGCGCCGCATCGAGCTCGGCACCGCCGTCATCGATATGCGCTACGAGAACCCGCTCTACATGGTCGAGGACGCCGGCGCCGCCGACCTCATCGCCGGCGGCCGGCTGCAGCTTGGCATCAGCCGCGGCTCGCCGGAGCAGGTGATCGATGGCTGGCGCTATTTCGGTTACGTGCCCGAGGAGGGCAAGAGCGATGCCGACATGGCCAGGCGCCACGCCGAGGTCTTCCTCGAGGTGCTGCGCGGCCATGGCTTTGCCCAACCCAATCCGCGGCCGATGTTCCCCAATCCGCCGGGCCTGCTGCGCCTGGAGCCTTTGTCAGAGGGCCTGCGCGACAGGATCTGGTGGGGCGCGGCCACCAACGCCACGGCGGAATGGGCGGCAAAGTTGGGCATGAACCTGCAGAGCTCGACGCTCAAATTCGACGAAAGCGGCCAGCCGCTCCATATCCAGCAGGCCGAGCAAATCCGCGCCTTCCGCAAGGCGTGGGCGGAGGCCGGCCACAGCCGCGAGCCGCGCGTCTCGGTGAGCCGCAGCATCTTCGCGCTGGTCAACGACATGGACCGCGCCTATTTCGGCGGCAGCGAGGACGAGGATCATTTCGGCTATATCGAACCCGAGAAGCGTGCCGTCTTCGGCCGCACCTATGCGGCCGAGCCGGATGTGCTCATAGAACAGCTGAGGGCGGACGAAGCGATCGCCGAGGCCGACACGCTGCTTCTCACCGTGCCCAACCAGCTTGGCGTCGCCTACAATACGCATGTGATCGAGGCGATCCTCAAATTCGTCGCGCCGGCCCTCGGCTGGCGCTGACGGGTCGATTTCGAGCCGCCGGCGTGGTCCGTCAGTGCGCGGTCTGCGAATGCTCGCCGCCCGGCTGCGAAATGCCGCCAAGCGCCTCGCCAGCCCATTCAGTATTGCCGGCGGTGGCGAGATCGCCGAGCGAAATGATGCCGACCAGCCGGTGCTCGCGACTGATGACCGGCATCCGCCGCAGCTTGAGGTCGCCCATGTTGCGCAGGATATCGTCCACTTCCTGGTCGTCGAAGCAGTATTTCACCTCCGCGCTCATCACTTCCCTGATCTTCGTATCGGGCCCCTTGCCTTCCGCCACGCCGCGAACGGCAATGTCGCGATCGGTGATCATTCCGACCAGCCGGTCATTCTCGCCGACGGGCAAAACACCGGCGTCAAGATCGGCCATGGCCCGAGCCGCGTCGCGCAAGGTCTGGTCCGGACTGGCGACCCGAACGGCCTGCGTCATGCAATCCCTGATTTTCATGATTCTCTCCTCGCGTTGCAGCGCCCTCGCCAATGCGGTGATCAGGAAGAATGAACGCCTGTCCGAAACGTTCCATCTTCAACCAGATGACGCTGTCGGGTGGCGGCTCCGCGCTGAAGCCTTCATCATCGGGAACCATCGGTCGGTCGAAGTGTTGTGACGCAAGGAACCCACCCCGAGAGAATGGAAGGAAAGACAATGCGGATGTTGACGATGATCGTCACGCTCTCGGCGCTCGCCCTGGCGCTACCGGTCTCGGCGCAGATCGCGGAGCCGCAGCGGCCCCAGAACCTGCCCCCTGCGCAAGAGCCGCTGCCGGACCAGACGGCGCCCGATCAGGATCTCTCCGCACAGGATTTCACCAATATCGCCCTGGTGGCGGTCGAGGACCTGCCGGCGGAAATCAAGGCGCAGGCGGAGGCCGTGATCACCGAGACCAGCGCCGAGGATCTCTTGAAACTGCAACGTTCAGTCGACGCCTCGCCGCAGGCACTGTCGGTCTTGCAGGCCAACGGGCTCAGCTCCTCGCAGGTCGTCGCTGCCAACATCGATTATGATGGCACGCTGACGCTGATCATCCAAACCACAACATGACAAGCGCCCCGGGGGAAGGCGCCGACCCGACCGACGACCGCAATCAACTGCGGAACCATATTGGCCGCGATCTCGCTAACTCGATCGAGTGGCTCCGGTCGAGGTCTAACCAGAGCCGGCATCGACGCGCTGCTCGCCTGCTACGTCAGTGCATGAACACGCCGCGCAGCCAGGCGAAGAAGCCGGATCCCGGCGAGTTCGCCGCGCGTACGCGAGAGGCCGCCCATCTGGCCGGCAGCGTCGCGCCGACATGGCAATGGCAGACGATCTCATGCAACTGCCAGTCGCTCAGCTCGAAGAAGCGCCTGGCTTCGCCGTAGCTGTCATCGGCCAGGCCCTGAGCGCGAAAGACCGGATCCTCGAAGGCGACCGTGATCGGCGATCCCGAAGCGCGCATCCTGTCGCGCAGGTCGGGAGCCGTGTATTCGGTGCCGGCGAGCGCCCCGAGGCGCCGGTCGGGATCCTGCTCCAGAAGTTGCGCCCAGCGTTCGAGGCGCTGGCCGCGGGTTGCGAAGAGATACGTCGCCTCGGCATGGACGTCGGCAACGGCATTGAGTTGGTCTACGGTCTGGTGTTTCACGGCCGCCTCCTGTTTCAGCAGATGACCCACCCCCTTGTGGAATTATGGCGCCGCTGGAGGTCGGCAAGCCCCGAACGGGCTGCGTCGTGAATCATTTTCGAGCATGGCTCGGCCCATGCCGCGGCCGGCGCGTAGGGCCGGATCGGAACCATACGCGAGCGCGACCGTTCCGCCTGTATCGCCCATTAACGTCGAGCCTGAATGATAGCGCCTGAGAGGCCGAGCGCAGGGACATCACATGACGGCAATTCTTCCCAATCCCGACCCCACACCCATGCCAACCCCACCGCCGCTACCCGAACCGAAGCCCATGCGAGAGCCGGAGCCGCAGCGGCTTCCGGACGAGGACCCGGTTCCCAACCCCGACGAGAACGACGCGCCGCCCAAGCACGCGATCGGGATCGACCTGTCCATGACGTTCCTATCTGAGGATCATCGAGGACAGGTCGGTTGAAATAGCGGCAGGCTGTCTCCAGTGACTGGTCGGACCACCATTTCGCTAGCAGAAACCAGCATTCGGCGTATCATCCTTTTGGGTGAAGGTTCATGGCAGGAGGAGGCCTATGAGCGTCGTGCCAAAAGTGCCGGCTATCGACTCGACGGCCGAAGAACTTGTTTCATCTACGCTTTCAAGATTCCGTGCCGGCGACACCATATCGACCAAGGCGGCGATCGACGCCATCCGCCGCATCGGCCCGGCTTGCGACGACAGCGACGACCATCTGGTAGAGCTGATTGTCATGGCGGCAATTGGTAAGACCATGGCGGTGGTTTTCGATCATCGGACCCACTAGGAACTCGTACCTAAAACTCTCGAAACTCTCGGCGCCCAGGAAGGTCGCGCCCAATCGAGGTTCCGGGGAACCCCACCGGACCCTTTTCGTTATCTCGTGTTGAACGAGGAACGCAGTCATGGCCGACGACAAGACGAAGACCGACAACCGCGACCGTTCGCAAGTGGCCGGCGACGAGGACTACGAGGTCAGGCATTTCGCCGAGGAAGCAGGCATCACGCCGGAACAGGCCCGCACGCTCATCAAGCGGCACGGGACCGACCGCAAGGTGCTGCACGAGATCGCCGAGAGCATCAAAGGGCAGTAGGTCGAGGGCTTCCGACGCGAGCCTAGCTCCCCAGCGGGTGGGGCATGTAGCCGACGAAGCCCGCTATCTTCCAGCGGCCACCGACCTTCGAGCAGAAATAGAGCGTTTGCCACTTCAGCCTGTCGACGCTGCCGTCCGCCTTCGCGATGGAACCGTTGAACTTCTTGTGCAGCACCGCCCGGTCGCCGTCGACATCGATGTCGCGCATGTTGGTGACCCGAAAAAGCGCCTCGCGCAGCGGCTCGGCGAATTTCGTCGCTGCGGTTTCCTTGGCCTGGCGCAGCCATTCGTCGCGATAGGCGGCGAGCGTCGGAAACTGCAGCCGCCAGGCATCCGCGTCGTTGAGGAAATGCGCATGCATGCCGAAGAAGCTTTCGGCGACGAAATCGTCCTCGACCATCGACCAGTCCTGCGAGAGAAAGGCGTCGATGTCGCGCCGCACCAGCATGTCCCACAGCGCATGACGATCGGCGTCGCCGGCCGGAAACGGGTTCTTGTCGAAGGTCATTTTCTTTCTCCCGGATCGCGACCGGCATGGCGGCGCAACATGCTGATCCACTTCTAGCAAAGCAACATCCATCTCGAAAAATATTGCTCTCCAGCCAGCGGCACTAGGAGGATCGCGCCAATAGGGATAGAGGGTCGGCAACGGCAGACTCCGAACAGTCCTGCCATGTCTGAACAGGAGGCTATTTCTTGCCCAAGCAGTGTTTCGGAACATCGCATGTGCCGCTATCCCCCGCGGTCCGTGCGGGCGACTTCGTCTATGTCTCTGGCCAGGTGCCGGTCGGAAGCGACGGTATGGTCGTCCAGGGTGGCATCGTCGAGCAGACCGAGCAGGTGCTTCAGAACATCAATGCGGCCCTGGCGCTTGCCGGCTGCACCATGGACGATGTGGTCAAGACGACGGTCTGGCTGGAGGACGCGCGCGACTTCGGCACCTTCAACACCGTCTATGCCAGGCATTTCCCGAAGCATCCGCCGGCCCGCACGACGGTCGAGTCGCGGCTGATGATCGACATCAAGATCGAGGTCGAGGCCGTCGCCTATCGGCCGCTCTGACAGAGAGACCAGAACAACCGGAGGCTGCCCGATGCAATTCGATCTCCTGATAAAGGGCGGCCGCCTTATCGATCCGGCTTCCGGGCTCGATGCGCCACGTGACCTCGCCTTCGCCAACGGCCATGTCGCCGCGATCGAAGCGGCGATCGACGCCGAACACGCGAAACAAGTGATCGACGCGAGGGATTGCCTCGTCACGCCCGGCCTCATCGACCTGCACAGCCACGTCTACTGGGGCGGCACCTCGCTCGGTGTCGACGCCGACCGGCTCGCGGCGAAGAGCGGCACCACTACCTTCATCGACGCCGGCAGCGCCGGCGCGGGCAATTTCCTCGGCTTTCGCCGCCACGTCATCGAGCGTTCGAAGGTCCGCATCCTCGCCTACGTCAACATCTCCTTCGCCGGCATTTTCGGTTTCTCGCAAACGGTCTCTGTCGGCGAATGCAGCGATCTGAGGCTCTGCGAGCCGCGCGAAACGGTGGCTGCCGTTCGCGAGCACGCCGATGTCGTCGTCGGCGTCAAGGTCCGCTCCGGCCGTCACGCCGGCGGCACCAGCGGCATCGCCCCGGTCGACCTGGCGCTGGAGGCCGCCGACCAGGCCGGCCTGCCGCTGATGGCGCATATAGACGAGCCGCCGCCCGGACGCTCGGAAGTGCTGCCGCGGCTGCGCCGCGGCGACATCCTCACTCACTGCTTCCGCCCCTTCCCCAACGCGCCGGTCTTCGCCTCGGGCGCGGTGCGCCCCGACATGCGGCTGGCGCGAGAGCGCGGCGTCATCTTCGACATCGGCCACGGCATGGGCTCTTTCGACTTCGAGGTCGCGAAGGCAATGCTGGCCGAGGGGCTCGCGCCCGACGTCATCTCGAGCGACGTGCATCTCTACTGCGTCGACGGCCCAGCCTTCGACATCCTCGTCTGCATGTCGAAGCTTTTGGCGCTCGGCATGCCGCTGGTCGAGGTGCTGCGCGCGGCGACGCAGCGCCCGGCCGAGGCGATCGCGCGGCCCGATCTTGGCGCGCTGAAGGTCGGCGGCATCGGCGACGTCGCGGTGCTCAGGCAGCAACCGGGCCGCTTCACCTTTGTCGACGCGGTCGGCGCCTCGCTGGTCGCCGATCAGCGGCTCGTTTCAGAGGGCATCGTCCTCGGCGGCAAATGGTGGCCAAACGAGGCCGCCGACCACAACGAGACCGAGCGCTTCGAGGCGCATGCGGGTCACACGCATGTCGAGGTTGCGGCCAGGCATTTCGGGCATGGGTGATCTCCCCCCTTGAGGGGGAGATGTCGCCGAAGGCGACAGAGGGGGTCGCCGCGCGTGAAGCGCCAGCCTTCATCTGTCGCAGGAGGTCGAGCCCAGTCGAACCGACCCCCTCTGGCCTGCCGCCATCTCCCCCACAAGGGGGGAGATCGGTAGCTTCAGCGCCCCGCGTTGCTCGGCTCGCCATAGACCGGTGTCGCGATCCCTTCCATGCGCGCCTTGAGCTGCAGCGCCACGAACTTCGAATAGAAGCGCGACAGCGCGAGGTTGCCGCCATGGAACCACAGCGCCTCCTGCGCCGTCGGCTTCCACATGTTGCGCAACTCGCCCTGCCAGGGACCGGGATCGCCTCTCACGCCCGAGCCCAGGCCCCAGCATGGACCGACCCTGTCGGCGACCTCGCGCGAGACGATCGCAGCCACCGTCTCGTTCATCGACCGATAGCCGGTGCAGGAGATGATCGCATCGACCGCGAGTTCGCTGCTGTCGTCGAAAAGGATGCCGCTCGGTGTCAGCGACTTGATGCCGACACCGCTCCGCACCGCGATCTGTCCGTTGATGATCAGCTCGCAGGCGCCGACGTCGATGTAGAAGCCCGAGCCGGTGCGGTAGGCCTTCATCAGCAGCCCGGTCTCATCCTCGCCGAAATCGAGGGCAAAGCCGCTGTCGCTGAGGCGCTTGTAGAAATCAGCATCTCGCTCGCGGATAATGTCGTAGAGCGCGCGCTGCCCCTTCGGCACCAGCGCAAAAGGCGTCGAGGCGACGATCATGTCGGCCTTGTCCGTGGTGATGCCGCGGGCTAGCGCCTTTTCCGAGAATATCTCGAAGCCGACTTCCATCAGCGTGTCGGACTTCACCACCGTCGTCGGCGAGCGCTGGACCATGGTGACCATGGCGCCCGCCTCCCAGAGGTCGACGCTGACGTCATGCCCCGAGCTTGCCGCGCCGATGACCGCGACGCGCTTGCCGCGGAACTTCTCGCCGCTGGAATACTGGCTGGAATGCAGGATCTCGCCCTTGAAGGCCTCGGCGCCGGGCAGACTGATCTGCCGCGGCGGTCCGTAGGCACCGGTCGCGAAAACGATGTGCTTCGGCTTCAGGGTGATGCGCTGGCCGACTCGGTCAACGATGACGGTCCAGGCCTTTTCGGCTTCGTCATAGGCGGCGCTGACGCATTTGGTGGCGACCCAATAGTTCAGCTCCATCACCCGTGCATACATTTCCAGCCAGTCGCCCATCTTGTCCTTGGGCGTGAACACCGGCCAGTTCTCCGGGAACGGAATGTAGGGCAGATGGTCGTACCAGACCGGATCGTGCAGCACGAGCGAGCGATAGCGGTTGCGCCAGGAATCACCGGCGCGCGCATTCTTCTCGATGATGAGCGCCGGAACGCCAAGCTGCCTCAGCCTGGCGCCGAGCATGATGCCGCCCTGGCCGCCGCCGATCACCAGGCAGTAGGGCTGCTCCCTTACACCAAGGTCGCGTGCCTCGCGCGCCCGCGCCTCCGCCCAGGTCTCGCGATCGGGATCGGCCTTGTGGCGGATGCCGAGCGGCCGCGCCGGACCCTTTTGCTCCTCGAACCCCTTGAGCTCGCTCATTGCCGTGAACAGGCTCCGACAGCGACCGTCCTTGAGGCGCAGGATCCCCTCGCCCCTGGCAACGACTGTCTCGAAGCTGAACCAGGCCTCGATGAGGCCATCGTCGACGCTCGCTTCGCCGGTAAGGCTCCATCGCGACGGCTGTGCCGTCGCGAGCGTCGCCTCCAGCATGCCGCGGATCGCCGCCCGGCCCTCCATCGTCTTGATGTTCCATGTGAAGGTGAGCAGGTCGCGCCAGTAGCAGTCCTCGACGAAAAGATTGGCCACTGCCTCGATGTCGCCGGCTTCGAGCGCGCGGGCGAAGGAACCGAGCCAGGTGGCCGCCTGCTGCGATGGTGCGATGTCGAGCATTTTTTGTCCTTCCTCGGAATATCGACCGCGCGTCGCCAAACCTGGCGCCACGCAGAATGTGCCTCGAGACTATTGATAATCCGGTGAGGCCAGCCTGCAAGTGCCCCACGGGACAGTGAGAGGCGGCGGCGCCGGTCAGGCGAGCCGAAATCTTTATGGGATTCCTATTTCTTTCCTGTCCGCCCCGTCTCGAACCTTTATGGCCTTCCGATCCATATTCCCGGAGGCAAGCACCCCGTAACGGCTGCAGCATTGCAGTCGCGGCGGTGTCTTGTGCCGCTCTGACCCTGCCAGGCCGAAGCCAACCGGAAATAAGGACCACGCGCGATGGACGTCATCGTTATCGGGATAGGGGTTTTGTTCTTCGCCCTATCCTTCGCCTACATCAAAGCCTGCGACATTCTCTGAGCGGAAGGTCCGAAAAATGCTTCTCGATTATTTCCTCGGTGGTGGCGTGACCTTGTTCCTGCTCGTCTACCTGACATACGCCCTCGTTCGCCCGGAACGCTTCTGACCGCATCTGGCGCAAGGCACGGAAAGCTATTCTCATGACTCTCAACGGATGGATACAGATCCTCGTCTATTGCGGGATCGTCGTTTTGCTGGTGAAGCCGCTCGGCGGCTACCTGTACCGGGTCTTCAACGGCGAGCGCACCTTGCTGTCGCCGATCCTCGGCCCGGTCGAACGCGGGCTCTATCGCATTTCGGGAACCAGCGACCGCGAGGAGCAGCACTGGACCATCTATGCGGCCGGCATCATGGTCTTCAGCCTGGCGAGCTTCCTGCTGCTTTATGCCCTTCAGCGGCTGCAGGGCGTGCTGCCCTACAACCCCGCGGGCATGACGGCCGTCGAGCAGAACCTCGCCTTCAACACCGCCGCCAGCTTCGTCACCAACACCAACTGGCAGAACTATGGCGGCGAAAGCACCATGTCCTACCTGGTGCAGATGGCCGGCCTTACCGTGCAGAACTTCGTCTCGGCGGCCGTCGGTATTGCCATCGCGGTGGCGCTGATCCGCGGCTTCGCCCGCGCCTCGTCGAAGTCGATCGGCAATTTCTGGGTCGATGTGACCCGCTGCACCCTCTACATCCTGCTGCCGCTCTGCGTCCCACTCACCCTCGTCTATGTCTGGCTGGGCATGCCGCAGACGCTTGGCCCCTATGTCGACGCCACCACGCTCGAGGGCGCCAGGCAGACGCTCGCCCTCGGACCCGTCGCCTCGCAGGTCGCCATCAAGATGCTCGGCACCAATGGCGGCGGCTTCTTCAACGCCAATGCCGCGCATCCTTTCGAGAACCCGAACGCGATCTCCAACCTGATCCAGATGGTGACGATCTTCGCGTTGGGCGCGGCGCTGACCAACGTCTTCGGCCGCATGGTCGGCAACCAGCGCCAGGGCTGGGCGATCCTCGCCGCCATGGGCGCGCTGTTCGTCGCCGGAGTCGCCGTCTGCTACTGGGCGGAAGCATCGGGCAATCCGCTGGTCCATGCGCTCGGCATTGACGGCGGCAATATGGAAGGCAAGGAGACGCGCTTCGGCATCCCCGCATCGGCGCTGTTTGCTGTCATCACCACGGCCGCCTCCTGCGGCGCGGTGAACGCCATGCATGACTCCTTCACCGCCATCGGCGGCCTGGTCCCCATCCTCAACATGCAACTCGGCGAGGTCATCGTCGGCGGCGTCGGCGCCGGCTTCTACGGTATCCTGATGTTCATCGTCGTCGCCGTCTTCGTCGCCGGCCTGATGGTCGGCCGCACGCCCGAATATCTCGGCAAGAAGATCGAGGCCAAGGAGGTCAAGATGGCGATGCTGGCCATTCTCTGCCTGCCGCTGGCGATGCTGATCTTCACGGCCATAGCGGTCGTGCTGCCGAGAGCCGTCGCCTCGATGGGCAATGGCGGTCCGCACGGCTTCTCCGAGGTCCTCTACGCCTACACGTCCGCCGCCGCCAACAACGGCTCGGCCTTTGGCGGCCTCACCGGCAACACGCCTTGGTACAACATCACGCTCGGCATCGGCATGCTGATGGGCCGCTTCCTGGTCATCATCCCGGCGCTGGCCATCGCCGGCTCGCTGGTGGCGAAGAAGACGGTTCCCGCTTCCGCCGGCACTTTCCCCACCGACGGTCCGCTGTTCGTCGGCCTGCTGGTCGGCGTCATCCTGATCGTCGCCGGCCTCACCTTCTTCCCGGCGCTGGCGATCGGACCGATCGTCGAGCACCTGGCGATGATCCACGGGCAAACATTCTGAAGCCGTCCCTTCCGAGGCAACCATGTCCTGGTTCCACATCATGCGTCGCAAGGCTCAGCCTCGAGCTGAGAATGAGGGGGAGGCAACTCCCCCTCCCTTCCCGACCATATCCACCTTCCTCGGCCTGGCAGTGGTCATGATCGTGATCTGGCTGCTGGTCTACGGGCCGCCGCACTTCTTCTCGGCACCCGACCACTCGGTGCCGTCCAACACCATCGATACTGGAGCCTCCAGATGAGCCAGTCCAAATCCGCGAGCATCATCGATGCCCGCATCCTGTGGCCCGCCATCGGCGGCGCCTTCAGGAAACTCGACCCGCGCACGCTGGTCAGGAACCCGGTGATGTTCGTCGTCGCCGTCGTCTCGCTGCTCACCACCGTGCTGTTCGTAAGGGATCTCCTCGCCGGCGGCGGCGATCGCGGCTTCACGCTGCAGATCATCATCTGGCTGTGGTTCACCGTGCTGTTCGCCAACTTCGCCGAAGCCGTCGCCGAAGGCCGCGGCAAGGCGCAGGCCGACTCGCTGCGCAAGGCGCGCACCGAGACGCAAGCCAAGCTTCTCGCCGGAGAGGACCGCGCCAGGTTCAAGCTGGTGCCCGGCACCAGCCTCAAGGTCGGCGACGTCGTGCTGGTCGAGGCCGGCGACATCATCCCCTCCGACGGCGAGGTGGTCGAGGGCGTCGCCTCCGTCAACGAGGCGGCGATCACCGGCGAATCCGCCCCGGTCATCCGCGAATCCGGCGGCGACCGCTCGGCCGTCACCGGCGGCACGCAGGTGTTGTCCGACTGGATCCGCGTGCGCATCACCGCCGCTTCCGGCCACACCTTCCTCGACCGCATGATCTCGCTGGTCGAGGGCGCGGAACGTCAGAAGACGCCGAACGAGATCGCGCTCAACATCCTGCTCGTCGGCATGACGCTGATCTTCGTGCTGGCCACCGCCACCATCCCGAGCTTCGCCTCCTATTCGGGCGGCTACATCTCGGTGACGGTGCTGGTCGCGCTCTTCGTCACGCTGATTCCGACGACCATCGGCGCGTTGCTCTCGGCCATCGGCATCGCCGGCATGGACCGCCTGGTGCGCTTCAATGTGCTTGCCATGTCCGGCCGCGCCGTCGAGGCGGCTGGCGACGTCGACACGCTGCTGCTCGACAAGACCGGCACCATCACGCTCGGCAACCGCCAGGCGACGGAGTTCCGTCCGGTCAAGGGCGTCAGCGAGCAGGAACTGGCGGACGCCGCGCAGCTCGCCTCTTTGGCCGACGAGACGCCGGAGGGCCGCTCGATCGTCGTGCTGGCCAAGGAGAAATACGCCATCCGCGCCCGCGACATGGCAACGCTGCACGCGACCTTCGTGCCGTTCACAGCGCAGACCCGGATGAGCGGCGTCGACATCGACGGCTCGTCGGTGCGCAAGGGCGCCGTCGATTCCGTGCTCGCCCATGCCAACCAGTTGACATCAGCCAGCCATGCGACGCGGCCGAGCACCGAAACGATCCGGGATCTGCAAGCGATCGCCGACGAGGTCGCCAAGTCCGGCGGCACGCCGCTGGCGGTCGAGCGCGACGGCCGCCTGCTCGGCATCGTCCACCTGAAGGACATCGTCAAGGGCGGCATCCGCGAGCGTTTTGCCGAACTGCGCAAGATGGGCATTCGCACCGTGATGATCACCGGCGACAACCCGATGACGGCGGCGGCGATCGCCGCGGAGGCAGGCGTCGACGACTTCCTCGCCCAGGCGACGCCCGAGGACAAGCTGAAGCTGATCCGCGACGAGCAGGCCAAGGGTAAGTTGGTCGCCATGTGCGGCGACGGCACCAACGATGCGCCGGCGCTCGCCCAGGCCGATGTCGGCGTCGCCATGAACACCGGCACGGTGGCCGCGCGTGAAGCGGGCAACATGGTGGACCTGGATTCCGACCCGACCAAGCTCATCGAGATCGTCGAGATCGGCAAGGCGCTGTTGATGACGCGCGGCTCGCTGACCACCTTCTCCATCGCCAACGACGTCGCCAAGTACTTCGCCATTATTCCAGCGATGTTCGCCGTCTTCTACGTGGCGCCGGGCCAGACCGCCGGCCCGCTGCAGGCGCTCAACATCATGCATCTGGCGACGCCGCAGAGCGCCATCCTGTCGGCCATCATCTTCAACGCGCTGATTATCATCGCTCTGATCCCGCTGTCCCTGAAAGGCGTCAAATACCGCGCCATCGGCGCCGGCGCGCTGCTCAGCCGCAATCTCCTCGTCTACGGCCTTGGCGGCGTCATAGTCCCCTTCGTCGGCATCAAGGCGATCGACATGGCCGTCACCGCGCTCGGCCTCGCATAAGGACCATCTCCATGCTCAAGCAAATCAGACCCGCGATCGTCATGATAGTCTTCTTCACCATCCTCACCGGCCTGGTCTACCCGATCGGCATGACCGGGATCGCCCAGGTGCTGTTTCCGCGCCAGGCCAATGGCAGCCTGATCGAGAAGGACGGCAAGGTAATCGGCTCCGAGCTGATCGGCCAGGCCTTTGCCAGCGACCGCTACTTTCACGGCCGCCCCTCGGCCGCCGGCGACGGTTACAACGCCGCCGCCCCGAGCGGCTCCAACCTCGGTCCAACCAATCCCAAGCTGATCGACCGCATCAAGGGCGACGCCGAGAAGCTGAAGGCGGAAAACCCGGGTCACCCGGTGCCGATGGATCTGGTCACGACCTCCGGCAGCGGGCTTGACCCGCATATCAGCCCCGAGGCCGCCTATTTCCAGGTTCCCCGCGTGGCCAAGGCCAGGGGTCTCGACGAGGCCAAGGTCAAGACGCTTGTCGACAGCCATGTCGAGGCTCGCGAACTCGGTGTTCTGGGTGAGCCGGTGGTAAACGTGCTGGCGCTCAACCTTGCGCTGGACGACTCCACGAAACAGTAATGGTAGCGCCGGGGATCGACAGCCTACCCGGCGCCATCCATGTTTAGGATTGGTGCCAGACGCAGGATCAGATGCCGGACGACAGAAGCAACGCCGAAAAAAGGCCCTCGCCGGACGCGCTGCTCGAGCATGCCGAGCGGGAAGGGCGCGGCCGCCTGCGGATTTTCCTCGGTGCAGCGCCCGGCGTCGGCAAGACCTACGAAATGCTGATGGCCGGCCGCGCCCGGCTGGCCGACGGCATGGACGCGGTGATCGGCGTCGTCGAGACGCATGGCCGCAAGGAAACCCAGGCGCTGGTCGAAGGCTATGAGGTGATCCCGCGCCGCCAGGTCGACTACAAGGGCCGCGTCCTCGACGAGATGGACATCGACGCCATCCTTTCCCGCCGCCCGGCGCTGGTGCTCGTCGACGAACTCGCCCACACCAACGCTCCCGGCAGTCGTCATCCCAAGCGCTATCTCGACGTCCACGAGATCCTGACGCACGGCATCGATGTCTACACCACGCTCAACATCCAGCATGTCGAAAGCCTGAACGATGTCGTGGCGCAAATCACCCGTGTGAGGGTGCGCGAGACGGTTCCCGATTCCATAATCGACCAGGCCGACGACATCGAGATCATCGACCTCACGCCAGACGACCTGATAAAGCGGCTTGAGGAAGGCAAGGTCTATTTCCCCAACACTGCGCAGCGCGCCATCGAGAACTACTTCTCGCCCGGCAATCTGACGGCGCTGAGGGAGCTGGCGCTGAGACGCACCGCCCAGCGCGTCGACGAGCAATTGCTGAACCACATGCAGTCGCACGCCATACCGGGGCCATGGGCGGCGGGGGAAAGGGTGCTTGTCTGCGTCGACGCCCGTCCGGGCGGGGCTGCCCGCATCCGCTATGCGCGCCGACTGGCCGAACGGCTGCGCGCGCCATGGACAGCGCTGCATGTTGACACGCCGCGCTCGGCCGCCATGCCCGAGAAAGACAAGGATCGGCTGGCGGCGAATCTGCGGCTGGCCGAACAGCTCGGCGCCGAGGTGACCACCATTCCTGGCCAGTATGTGGCGCAGGACATCGTCCGCCATGCCAAGGCGAACAACTTCACCCATATCGTTATCGGCAGACCGACCCGGTCGCGCTGGCGGGAATTGATCGAAGGCTCGCTCACCTATGATCTCATCCGCGATGCCGGCGACATCAGCGTCCATGTCATCTCGGGGACCGAACAGGGCACCGAGGCGAAGACTGTCGGGACGGCAGCCGAGCAGAGGCCCTTCGAAATCTGGGCCTATCTGCTTGCCACGGCCTATGTCGCGGGCTCTCTCGCCTTCAGCGCGGTCCTCGACCAGTTTCTCGACGTCCGCAACCTCGCTATCGTATTTCTCGTGGCAGTGCTGGCATCGGCGGTGACCGGCGGCTTCTGGCCGGCCTTGTACGCCTGCATGGTCAGCGCCCTGGCGTTCAACTTCTTTTTCCTCGAACCGCGCTACACGCTGACGATCCGGGATCCGGAGAGCATTGTCGCGCTCGCCATTTTTCTCGTCGTCGCCGTCATCGCCAGCAATCTGACGGCGCGCGTGCAGCGCCAGGCGATCGCCGCCCGCTCGCGGGCGCGCGCCACTGAAGACCTCTATCAGTTCTCGAGGAAGCTCGCCGGCGCCGGCACGCTGGACGACGTGCTGTGGGCCACCGCCTTCCAGATCGCCCTGATGCTGAAGCTGCGCGTCGTGCTGCTCCTGCCGGAGAACGGCACCATCACCGTCAAGGCAGGCTATCCTCCCGACGACACGCTGGCCGAGGCCGACATCGCCGCTGCCCGCTGGGCCTGGGAGCATAACCGCGCCGCCGGCCGCGGCGCCGACACGCTGCCCGGCGCGAAACGCCTCTATCTTCCGCTCAGGACCGGCCGCACGCCGATCGGCGTCGTCGGCCTCGACGACGACAGGCAGGGGCCGCTGCTGACGCCCGAGCAGAAGCGCCTGCTCGACGCGCTCGCCGACCAGGCGGCGGTCGCCATCGAGCGCATCCAGCTCGTCGCCGACGTCGACCGCGCCAAGCTCGCAGCAGAGGCCGACCGCTTGCGCTCGGCGCTGCTCACTTCGATCTCGCACGACCTCAAGACCCCGCTCGCCGCCATCATGGGTGCGGCCGGCACGCTGAGGGAATTCTCGGCTGCACTGCCCGAAACCGACCGCGCCGAGCTCTTGTCGACCGTGCTCGACGAGTCGGAGCGGTTGAACCGCTTCATCGCCAACCTGCTCGACATGACCAAGATCGAATCCGGCGCGATGGAGCCGAACTGCGCCCTCCACTATGTTGGCGACATTGTCGGCTCGGCCCTGCTCAGGGCGCGCAGGATCGTCGAGGAGCACAAGACCGAGATCGACATCCCCGCCGACCTGCCGATGCTCAGGCTTGACCCGGTGCTGTTCGAACAGGCGCTGTTCAACCTCCTCGACAATGCCGCGAAATACGCCCCACCCGGCTCGACGATCCGGCTGCAGGGCTGGGTCGACAGCGGCTCCATCATCCTGCAGATCATGGATGAGGGGCCGGGCATCCCGCCCGATGATCTGGAGCGGATCTTCGACACCTTCTACCGGGTGCGCAAGCGCGACCAGGTGCGCGCCGGCACGGGGCTCGGCCTGTCGATCAGCCGCGGCTTCATCGAGGCGATGGGCGGCACGATCACCGCGGCAAACCGCACCGACCGAAGCGGCGCGATCTTCACCATCCGCATGCCGGTGCCGCCTGAATTGCCCGGCATGCACCGAGCCAGGGCGGACGATCAGACCAACGGTGATGCGGCATGACCAATCAGAACGTCACCATATTGGTCGTGGACGATGAACCGCCGATCCGCAAATTGCTGCGCGTCGGCCTTGGCAGCCAGGGCTATGCGGTCTCCGAAGCGCCCAACGCGAAGGTAGCAATCGAGCTGGTGGGGACGGAGAAGCCGGACCTGATCCTGCTTGATCTCGGCCTGCCCGGCATGACCGGTCATGAATTGCTCGGCAAATGGCGGGGCGACGGCCTCGACATTCCCGTCGTCATCCTTTCCAGCCGCACCGACGAAGCCGGCATCGTCTCGGCATTGGAGCTCGGGGCCGACGACTACGTCACCAAGCCGTTCGGCATGAACGAGCTTGTCGCGCGCATCCGCGTGGCGCTGCGCCACAAATTCCAGCGGCAGGGCGAAAAGCCGGTGTTCCACACCGGCGAGCTGACTGTCGACCTGGTCAAGCGCATCGTCACGGTCGCGGGCAAGGAGGTGAAGCTCTCGCCCAAGGAATACGACATTTTGCGCATCCTGGTGCAGCACGCCGGCAAGGTGCTCACCCACCATTTCCTGCTGAAACAGG
The DNA here is from genome assembly GCF_003999085.1 of Mesorhizobium sp. M4A.F.Ca.ET.090.04.2.1. NCBI lineage: Bacteria > Pseudomonadati > Pseudomonadota > Alphaproteobacteria > Hyphomicrobiales > Phyllobacteriaceae > Mesorhizobium > Mesorhizobium sp. M4A.F.Ca.ET.090.04.2.1. Next base: position 3,553 of record NZ_RZOT01000013.1, on the reverse strand, counting down.
TCTGGGGCGATTCCACCGACGTGCAGTATCTGAGGGTCTACGTTCGCCAGCTCCGGCAGAAGATCGAGAAGACTCCCGACCAGCCGCGCTACATCACCACCGAGACCGGTGTTGGCTACCGTCTGCGCGAGGTGGAGTGACAAGGGCGATCGGCTTCCCCGATCCGTCTCGATCCCCAAGGGCGATCGGCTTCGTCGATCGTCCCGGTCTGTCGGAACAGCAATCGAGTTCAGTCCGCCGACAGCTCCGCCGTCCTTGCCAGCGCGCCGCCCAAGCCGTTGAGCGAAATGGAGAAGCTGATCGGCTGCGCCGTGTCGGCGGCGACCGCATTGACCTTCAGGCTGGTGCCGTTCTGGAGCAGCGGCGTGGTGTCGGCGTCAAAGGCAACCGGCACACGACAGCCTGGCAGGTGTTGAACTGCAAGATGCCTTCCAGTTCTTGTCGTCGATCTCCAGCGTGATGCCCTTGGCCAGCGCCAGGCCGAACGGCAGCGCCAGGGTGCCAGCGGCATCCTCGCCGGTCTTGGTCGACAATTCGATCGCCAGCAGACGCTGGTTGGTCTGCTTGCTGAACTGCTGGTGCGAGAGGCTGCAGGCCTTGGCCGCGCCGTTGACCTGGCAATTGACCACCCAGTCGCCATGGGTCTCCGAGAGCGCCGAGGCCCCGCCTGGCAGTTGCGGCTTGGCCGCGTCGGCGGCCGGCGCCACCTTGTCGCCCTTGGTCTGCGCAGCGATTGCCCAAACCGGCACGCCGAGGATGCAGACAGCGCCAACCATCGCCGCGAGATACCTGCTTCTCATGGGGATCCTTCTTGGAAGGCTCGGCTCCAGCCACTGGCTCGGCCTGGCACCGGCCGACAGAGCGGCGAAACAACCGCCCCCGTCAAGTGCAATGCCAGGTTGGAGGGCACATTCCTGGCCGATGAACCAATCAATTTGGCGTGGCTGCCCATCGACCATGGCACCGCCGGTCAAATGCCCTATATGGGTGGTAGGTTTAACGCGGGAGCGGATCGATGCGGCAGCTTCGTCCAACGACGGTTCTCATATCGGCAATGCTGGCGACGGCGATGGTGGTGGCCGTGGCTCCGCATGCCTTGGCGCAGGTGATTATCCCAACAAATCGCAATGTTCTGGTCCAGCAGAACGAACTGCTGCAGCTGCAGAACAGGATGCTGCGGCAGCAATTCCAGCAACAGCAGCAGCTGAATCGCGAGCAGGATCGCCAGATCGTGCCGCAGCCTCGACTGCAGGTACCGGTGGTCAAGCCGAGCTGCCAGGTGCTGGGCAATGCGATTTTGACGTCGTGCCGCTGACAAGCCGGCATTTTCGATTTATTTAGCCGACTTACCTGCCGGAAAAATGCACTGTTGCATCGGCGGCGGTTTGGGGTTTTGCGGGATGGCGCCCTCCTTGCTCGGGAAGGAGCGATCCGACTGGGTTTCTGGGAATGGCAGCGACCAAGAAGACAGCCGTGCGCAAGGCAAAGAGGGGCGAACGGATTCGCCAGGTGGCGGCGATACCCTTTCGGCTGGGCCCTGATGGTGGCATCGAGGTGATGCTGGTGACGTCGCGCACGACCAGACGCTTCATCGTGCCCAAGGGCTGGCCGATGAAGGGCAAGAGCGGGCGCAAGGCGGCCATGATCGAGGCGCGGGAAGAAGCCGGCGTCCTCGGCGACATCCTGAAACAGCCGGCCGGCACCTATTCCTACTGGAAACGCCTGGCAAGCCGCTTCGTCCGCGTCGACGTCATCGTCTACCTGCTGAACGTGACGGAGGAGCTGCCCCGCTGGATGGAAGCGGGCACGCGGCAGCGGGCATGGCTTGCCCCGGCCGATGCGGCGCTGCTTATCGACGAGCCGGATCTGTCGACGTTGCTGAGGGATTTGACTGTCCCCCAGACCGAGCCTCCCGACGCGATTTGAGATCAGCGGCTCTCATCCTCGCGCCCGGGAAACGGTCGTACCGGAGTACCCGTATAGGCCCACAGCCATTCCCGCGGCAGCGGTCCCTTGTTGCGCTCGGTTTCCTGCGACTGCTCCCAGGCATGCGCCAGGATGCCGACCGAGCGCGACAGCACGAACAGGCCGCGCGTCAGCGGCGGCGGGAAGCCGAGTTCGCCATAGATCACCGCCGTCGCGCCGTCGATGTTGAGCGGGATGCGCTTGCCCTTGCGCCGCGCCACCTCGGCCTCGATGGCCTCTGCGATGTCGGCGAAGCGGCCACCGACCACGCCGCGCGCCGCGAAATCGCGGGTCAGTTCGATGAGCCGCGGCGCGCGCGGATCAACCGGATGGAAGCGATGGCCGAGACCCGGCACATAGCCCCTGTCTTCGGCGAAGAAACGATCGAGCCGCGCCGCCACCGCATCGGCCAGCGTCGTGCCCTGGTCCATCGCCGCGGCGATGTCGCCGTAGAAGGAAAGCGCCTGCTCGCCGGCGCCGCCATGCACGTCGCCCAGCACGTTAATGGCCGAAGCCATCGCATTGTTGATACCGACGCCGCAGGTCGCCGCCATGCGGGCGATGGCGATCGACGGCGCCTGCGGCCCGTGGTCGACGGCCGCACCCAGCGCGATGCCAAGCAGCGCCGCCTGGTCCTCGCTGGGCAATTCGCCGCGCAGCATCAGCCAGATCATGGCCGGAAAACTGACGCGGCCGATAAGGTCCTGGATCTCGTAGCCGCGCAGCCGGATCACGCCTGGGCTCATCTCGATGATGCCGGTCCGCCACCAGTCCTCGCCGCGCAGGCGGCCGGCCTTTTTCTCCTGGCTCATGCCTGCGCTCTTGTCTTGCCGCGCGCCGGCAGCGTCGCAAAGACATCATCCATATGTTCGCCCAGCGCCGGCGGCGGCCCGGCCGGCAATGGCGCTGCGCCGTCGACCATGAAGCCGCCGCGCACCACGGTCAGTGCCTGATCCATGCCGGGCATGCCTTCGAAGCGGGTCGTCATGCCGCGCTCTGTCACTTGGCGCTCGCCGAGCACTTGCGGGATGGTCAGCACCCGTCCGGCCGGCACGCCGGCGCGGTTGAGCTTTTCCTCCCAGGCGGCCGCCGAGGCATCCGCCAACGCATCCTCGATCAGCACCTTCAGCGCCGCGCGGTTCTGCTTGCGCGTCTCGCGTTCGGCAAAGCGCGGATCGGACGCCAGCTCCGGCCGGCCGATCAATTGGCAGAGCGTGACGAACTGCTCCTGCTTGTTGGCGGCGATGTTGAGCAGCCCCTCGCCGGTGCGGAACGCGCCGGACGGTGCTGCCGTCATGTTCTCATTGCCCATCGGCCGCGGCTCGACGCCGGCAGTCAGATAGTTGGACACCGGCCAGCCAAGTGCAGAGAGTGTGCATTCGAGCATCGACACGTCGAGGAACGCCCCCTCGCCGGTCGTCTTCTGCTTGACCAGCGCGGCGGCGATGGCGAAGGCGCCGACCAGCCCGCCCAGCGTGTCGGCGACCGGATAGCCGACACGCAGCGGCGCCGTCTCCGGGGTGCCGGTGATGCTCATGATGCCCGACAGCCCCTGGATGATTTGGTCGTAGGCCGGATTGTCGCGCAT
>NZ_RZOT01000139.1:0-11702 GCF_003999085.1 Mesorhizobium sp. M4A.F.Ca.ET.090.04.2.1 | reverse complement strand
GCCTCGTCGTCGGCACCCACACGCATCAGCCGACCGCCGACCACCAGATCCTCAATGGCGGCACAGGCTATATGTCGGACGCCGGCATGTGCGGAGATTATGATTCCTCGCTCGGCATGGACAAGGAGGAGCCGCTCAACCGCTTCCTGTCGAAAGTGCCGAAAGGCCGCTTCGAGGCGGCAAACGGTCCGGCGACCTTGTGCGGCGTCGGCGTCGAGATTTCCGACCGGACAGGGCTGGCGGAGAAGATCGCGCCGTTTCGTCGCGGGCCCAGGCTGGAAGAAACCGCGCCGTCCTTCTGGTCGTGACATTGATATGAGCGGCGTCAGTACCTAACTGGCGGCGACACCTGCTTCAGATCGTAGAGGGGACGACCTCCATGCAGCTCATCGAATTCCTGGCGCCGCACTTTGCCTTTGTCTCCGACCCGACCGCCTGGGTCGCGCTGCTGACGCTGGTGGTGCTGGAGGTCGTCCTCGGTATCGACAATCTGATCTTCATCTCGATCCTGACCAACAAATTGCCCGCAGGGCAAAGGGCCCGCGCGCGCCGGCTCGGCATCTCGGCGGCGCTGATCATGCGGCTGGTGCTGCTCGCCACCATCTCGATCATCGTCCAGCTGACGACGCCGGTGTTCACCGCCCTTGGCCACGGCTTCTCCTGGCGCGACCTGATCCTGATAGCCGGCGGCCTGTTCCTGGTATGGAAGGCGACCAAGGAAATCCACCACACGGTCGATCCCGAGGACCACAAGGACACGATGCTCGGCGAGACGCTGCAGATATCGCTCGCCGGCGCCATCTTCCAGATCCTTTTGCTCGACCTCGTGTTCTCGATCGATTCGATCATCACCGCCGTCGGCATGACCGACGAGATCGCCATCATGTACATCGCCGTCATCGTGGCGGTGAGCGTGATGATGCTGGCGGCCGGTCCGCTTGCCGATTTCATCGCCAAGAATCCCAGCATCGTCATGCTGGCGCTCGGCTTCCTGCTGATGATCGGCATGACGCTGATCGCCGACGGCATGGGCTACCATGTGCCCAAGGGCTACATCTACGCGGCGATGGGCTTTTCGGCGCTGGTCGAGGGGCTCAACATGCTGGCGCGGCGGCGCAAGAAGGCAAGGTCCGGCGAAGGGCATTGAGCATGGCAGCCCGCCCGGCGGCGGGCGGTCCCCTTCCCGGCTGCCTCGGGCTTATTTGCTGTCCGAAGTCGGTAGCTCACCACGCATTTCGCTGGGGTAGAACCCTTCACGCAGGTTGATGCCGTACTCGACATAGGCCTTCATGCAGGCGAGCATCTGTGACCAGCCCTCGCAATTGCCATAGGATGATTTGCGGCCGGCCTCATCCTCACGCCATCCGCTTTCGGCGATGGTGACGAAGGTGCCGCCGTCCTCCAGCGGCTCGAAGTTCATCTCGATCGTGGTCTTGTAAGCCGGCACTACGCCGGGGCCGCTGCCATCCCAACGCAGCAAAATGCGCTTGTTGGGAACCACCTCATCGACCTCCACCGGCACGGTCTTCCACCAGGTCACGGTGGTGCCGGCGACCAGTGGGGCGCTGGCGCCGCCAAGGGTGGTGAAATAGCCGCTCAGCTTGCCCGGATTGGCGACTGCGTCGAAGACCTCGGCGACCGGCTTGCCGATGCGACCGGAAACCCTGAATCCAAGAGACATATCCACAGCTCCTTCCTTGCTCGTCTCGACGATATGTTATATAATTATAACATGTCAAGCCGATCGCGAGACGACAATGTTTTCAAGGCGCTGGCGCATCCGCGCCGGCGGGAATTGCTGGATCGGCTGAAGGATGCGCCGCTCACCACAGGCATGCTGTGCGAGGCCTTCCCCGACATGGACCGGTGCACCGTCATGCTGCACCTCAAGGTGCTGGAGGAGGCCGAGCTCGTCGTGGCGAAGCGCGAGGGGCGCGAGCGTTGGAACCATCTCAACGCGCTGCCGATCAAGCAGATCCATGACCGCTGGATCAGCCAGTATGCCGGCCATGCGCTAAGCATCATCGGCCGGCTGAAGTCCGATCTGGAGCACTGAAGGCCGGATCGATCGGATCCGCGCGCGCCCCTTTACCACGCGCGGCTGGACGAATTGAGCCGATTTATCTATAAGCCGGCCATTCCGAGAGAGCGCCGTATGCCTTGCAGGCGTATCAGGGACGTTCTGAAATTTTGAATTCGAGCATTTTGCGAAGAGCAAGGTCACTGCACCTGGCTTCAGGATGCTCTAGCCGAAAACGACAGGGGTGCCATGGCTGGCCATTCACAGTTCAAGAACATCATGCACCGCAAGGGCCGCCAGGACGCGGTGCGGTCGAAAATGTTTTCCAAGCTGGCGCGCGAAATCACCGTCGCCGCCAAGACCGGCACGCCGGACCCGGCGATGAACCCACGGCTGCGCCTTGCCGTGCAGAACGCCAAGGCCGTCTCGATGCCGAAGGACAACATCCAGCGCGCCATCAACAAGGCTTCGGCCGGCGACGGCGAAAACTACGAGGCCGTGCGCTATGAGGGCTACGGCCCGGGCGGCGTGGCGCTGATCGTCGAGGCGCTGACCGACAACCGCAACCGTTCGGCTTCGAACGTGCGCGCCGCCTTCACCAAGGCCGGCGGGGCGCTGGGCGAAACCGGCTCGGTGTCGTTCATGTGGAACCGCGTCGGCGAGATCTATTATCCGGCATCGGCCGGCAACGCCGACAAGGTCATGGAAGCGGCGATCGAAGCCGGCGCGGACGACGTCGAATCGGACGAGGAAGGCCACACCATCTACTGCGCCTTCGAGAATCTCGGCGACGTGTCGAAGGCGCTGGAAGCCTCGCTCGGCGAGGCGGAATCGGTGAAGCCGATCTGGCAGCCGCAGAACAACGTTCCGGTCGACGAGGAACGCGCGCAGTCGCTGATGAAGCTGGTCGCCACGCTCGAGGACGACGACGACGTGCAGAGCGTCTACGCCAATTTCGAGGTCGACGACGAGACCATGGCCAAGCTCAGCGCGGCCTAAGTCCGAAATATGAGCGAAGCTCAACCTGATATGAGCGACAAGCCGCTGCCTACCGTCCGCATCACCTATTGCACGCAGTGCCAGTGGCTGCTCAGAGCCGGCTGGATGGCGCAGGAGCTGCTCTCGACCTTCGGCACCGATCTCGGCGAGGTGACGCTGGTGCCGGGCACCGGCGGCATCTTCAGCATTTCCTGCAATGACACGCTTGTCTGGGAGCGCAAGCGCGACGGCGGCTTTCCGGACGCCGCGAAGCTCAAGCAACTGGTCCGCGACGTCATCGACCCGGAGCGCGATCTCGGCCATGCGGATCGCAAAGGTGATAAAAAAGACCCGGCCTGAGCCGGGTCTTTTGTTTGTGCCTTGCGCTTCTCAAAGCATCGACAGGATGAAACAGGCCATCGACACGATGGCCGTGATGGTGCGGACGTGATTCCACATCACCCATTGGCTCAGATGGTTCGCCCACACGGCGGCGCCGTTGGCGCTCGCCGGGTCGACGGCGGCGAGCGCGTCGTTGAGCGGCACGTTGAAGACCATGGTCACGATCGGGTTGCCGACGAAATAGATCACGGCGCCGGCAAGCAGCCAATACGTGCCCGACTGGGTCCAGCCCAACAGCGCGGCGGCAATCAGCCCCAGGCAGATGAGGCCGGTGCCGAACAGGGCCGTCATGAACGTCGGGGTGATCACCGTGACGTTGATCGAATTCATCGCCGCGATGCCGCTTGGGACGGGCAGCCGGGCAAGCGCCGCCATGACGAAATTGGAAAAGGCGAAGAAAACGCCACCGACGACGCCGGAGCCGATCGCGGCAATGAAGGTGAGGGTGGGAAGAAGTTTCATCATCTCAATTGCTCCAGATGCCGCTGGCGGCGGTTTCGGTTGCATAAGCGGAAAAGTCCTTCGGCTGGCGGCCGAGCGCGCGCTGCACGCCGTCGGCCAGCGTCTCGTTGCGGCCGTCGAGCACCTTCGTGAAGAGCTCGTCGAGCAGCCAGCCGAATTCCGGCGGCAAATTGTGCGCCGCCACAGCCTCGGTGAATTCGGCATGTGAGATCTGCTGGTAACGGATGTCGCGGCCGGCGGCCTTGCCGATCTCGGCGACGGCGTCGGCGAAGCTCAACAGGCGCGGGCCGGTGAGCTCGTAAAGCTGGCCGATATGACCTGGCTCCGTCAGGACGGTTGCGGCGACGTCGGCGATGTCGTCGACTTCGACGAAAGGTTCACCGACATTGCCGACCGGCAAGGCGACCTCGCCCTCGAGGATAGACTCGATCAGGAAGCCCTCGCTGAAATTCTGCGAGAACCAGGCGCAGCGCAGGATGGTCCAGTCGGCGCCGGAGGCCTTCAACATCTCCTCGGCGCGCTGGGCTTCAGGCTCGCCGCGACCGGAGAGCAGCACCAGGCGCTTGACGCCGCGTTCGACGGCAAGCCGGGCAAACGCCTCGACGGTTTCGGCGGCGCCCGGCACGGCGATGTCTGGATAGTAGCTGATGTAGACGGCGCCGACGCCGTCGAGCGCACGGCCCCATGTTTCCTTGTCCAGCCAGTCGAAGGGTGGCGTGCCAGCGCGGGAGCCGATGCGCACAGGAATTTTCCTGGCGATCAGCCGTTCGGCCAGGCGCCGGCCGGTCTTGCCGGTGCCGCCCAGGATCAAAATAGGTTTCGCAGTCATCTCGATCTCCTCGGCTTACAAATATGAGTAATCCTCACATTTGCAAAACGTGATAAACCCTCGTATTTTGTGAGTCAAGCGAGTTGTCGCAGAATCTTTCCGGAGGACTCCATGGAAGGCAGAGGTGCCGCGCCGCATCAGCAGGATGGATCGGTGGCCTCGCCGCGCCGGTCCCCGAGCCAGCAGCGCAGCCGCGAGCGGGTCGAGCGCATGCTTGCCGCCGCCTCGGCGCTGATCGCGGAGCAGGGCAGCGACGCCATGCGCATGGGCGAGGTGGCGGAAAGGGCGGGCGTTTCGATCGGCTCGCTCTACCAGTTCTTCCCCGACAAGCGGGCGATCGTCTGGGCGCTGGCCGAGCGCTACACCGCCGAAAGCCAGGCCTGCATTGCCGCAGCGCTCAAGGATGTCGGCGACGCCGAGGGCTTGCGGCGAGCATTTTCGGAACTGGTGGACGTCTATTACCGTCTGTTCCTGGCTGAACCGGTGATGCGCGACATCTGGTCGGGCACGCAGGCCGACAAGGCACTGCACGCGCTGGAACTCGCCGACAGCCGCGCCAACGCGGAATTCCTGACAGCGGTGCTCAAGCGGCTGCGTCCGAATGCCGATCCGGTGGCGCTTGAGACGACAGCGCTGCTGATCTGGCAGATGGGTGAGGCCGCTATGCGGCTGGCGATCTCCGTTGACCGCAAGGAAGGCGACCGGCTGGTCGCGGCCTACAAGCGCATGGCGTTGCGAGAGCTGGTGGATGGGTAGAGACGAGCCGCCCTTGGCGTTTTTCCTGCCGCGTTGTCGATTGGCGGAATCGGCAATGAGAGCGTCCCCTGTCCCCAGGGAGAGGATGCCGGCAGGCAGCACGGGCCTATGATATTTGACGGCAGCTTTGTCGCGAAAAGTGCGCGGTCACCGAATTCCCGAATTGAATTTCTCAGCCAATTGTCGAGGTCGGCCCCGCCCCTCATCCGCCCGCCGGCACCTTCTCCCCGTATAGTGACGGGGAGAAGGGAGCTCTGGTCAACAAAAAACCCGCCTCGAAGGCGGGTTCTTGATCTGCGACAAGGCAGGAATAGGCTTAAAGGCCGAAACCTTCGAAGCGCTTCTTGAACTTCGACAGGCGGCCGCCGCGGTCGAGCAGGGTCTGCTGGCCGCCGGTCCAGGCCGGGTGCGTGGTCGGGTCGATATCGAGGTTCATCGTATCGCCTTCCTTGCCCCAGGTCGAACGGGTCAGGTATTCGGTGCCGTCGGTCATGACGACCTTGATGGTGTGGTAGTCGGGATGGATATCGGTCTTCATGGTTCTGTTCCTGGCTTACCGGCGCTGCCGACGGGCCCAAGGCCTGCGTCGATGCGCCCCTTTTTAAAACTCGAAGCCGCAGCTATTGAGGAGCCGCGGCTTCTAAAACGGTCGGCGAGCCTATACATCAGCCGGAATTGAATCACAAGGCCGCGGCACGCGCATATTCGAAGCGCATAGCCGAAGGTGGCCAGAGGAAACGGTCATGGCGAACATCAGTGGCGAGGAAGACGGGCGCAGACGCTCGCTCGGCCCTCTGAGACGCCTTTATCCTTACATCTTCCGCTACCGCAAGATGGTCATCGGCGCGATCATATCGCTGGTCGTAGCGGCGGCAACGACGCTGGCCTTGCCAATGGCCGTGCGCCGTATGATCGACCATGGCTTTTCCGCCTCCGATTCCAAATTCATCGCTGAATATTTCGCCATGCTGGTGGTGATGGCCGCATTGCTGGCTGCGGCCTCGGCCAGCCGCTATTATTTCGTCATCACCCTCGGCGAGCGGGTGGTCGCCGACATCCGCCGCGACGTTTTCGCTCATGTTACGACGCTGTCGCCGGCCTTCTTCGACACGGCCCAGTCGGGCGAGATCGTGTCGCGTCTTGCCGCCGACACCACGCAGGTGAAATCGGCGGTCGGCGCCACCGCCTCGGTGGCGCTGCGCAACGTCATCCTCGGTCTCGGTGCGGTGGCGATGATGGTGTTCACCAGCCCGAAACTGTCCGGCCTCGTCATCGCCGCCATCCCGCTCATCGTGCTGCCACTGGTCGCTTTCGGCCGTTCGGTCAGGCGCAAGTCACGGCAGGCGCAGGATACGCTGGCCAACGCCACCGCCTATGCCAGCGAGCAGATCGGCGCGGTGCGCACGCTGCAGGCCTTCACCAACGAGACGCTGGTCACCGGCCGTTTCTCCGCAGCAGTGGAAGCCGCCTTCGAGGCGGCGCGCGGCTCGGTCTTCGCGCGCGCCTTCCTCACCTTCTTCGCCATCTTCATGATTTTTTCCTCGGTGGTGGCGGTGCTGTGGTTCGGCTCGCGCGACGTGCTCTCCGGCACGATGTCGGCAGGCACGCTCGGCCAGTTCCTGCTCTATTCGGTGTTCGCGGCCGGCGCGCTCGGCGCGCTGTCGGAAGTGTGGGGCGAGCTCGCCCAGGCGGCGGGTGCCGCCGAGCGGCTGACCGAGATCCTGGCCGAGAAGCCGGCGATCCAGCCGCCCGCCGATCCGCGGCCATTGCCGGCGAAGGCGAAAGGCGCGATCAGCTTCGACGACGTCTCCTTCTCCTATCCGGCACGGCCGGACCGTGCCGCCGTGCATGGCCTCAGCTTCCAGGTGAAGCCCGGTGAGACGGTGGCCATCGTCGGCCCTTCCGGCGCGGGCAAAAGCACTGTCTTTTCACTGATCCTGCGCTTCTACGACCCCGAGACCGGCCGCATCGTCATCGACGGCATCGATTTGCGCGAGGCCGATCCGGTGGCGATCAGGCAGCGCATCGCCATCGTGCCACAGGACGTCACCATCTTCGCCGCCAGCGCTCGCGACAATATCGGCTTCGGCCGGCCTGGCGCCAGTGATGTTGAGATCGAGGCGGCGGCGAAGGCAGCACTCGCCGACGAATTCATCCTCAAGCTGGACAAGGGCTATGAGAGCCAGGTCGGCGAGCGCGGGGTGACGCTGTCCGGCGGCCAGCGCCAGCGCGTGGCGATAGCCCGCGCCATCCTGCGCGACGCACCGATCCTGTTGCTCGACGAGGCGACCTCGGCGCTCGACGCCGAAAGCGAGACGCTGGTGCAGACGGCGCTTGAGCGCCTCATGCAGGGCCGCACCACGATCGTCATCGCCCACCGGCTGGCGACGGTGCTGAAGGCCGACCGGATTCTCGTCATGGAAGGCGGCCGCATTGTCGAGGAAGGCACGCATCAGAGCCTGGTCGCCAAGGGCGGCATCTATGCGCGGCTGGCCAAGCTGCAGTTCGAGACCGGCGCCAGCGCCTTCAAAGGCGCGGCTGAATAATCGCCTCGGTTTTCATTCAGTTCAGTGCGGCAAGCCGCCGTTCGGGCCGGCGCGGTCCACCATGGTCGGCGTCGGCAGGTCGGTGCCGAGGTCGGCGGCCTTGATCGGAAAGTTCTTGGCGAGATCGTTGGCAGCCAGTGCTTTCAGACTCTTTCCGGCCAAAGTAAAGACTGGTGGCGAATGTTCCGGGTGTCTTGATCCAGAGAAGCGGGCTCAGTTGCCATAGCGCTTGCGCAGATGCTCCGTGAAATACGTTGCATTGAGCTTCTCGCCGGTGGCGCGTTCGAGCAGGTCTGGGGTCGACCAGCGCGACCCCTGCGACCAGATCCTTTCACGCCGCCAGGCGTTGATGGCGCTGAAGTCGCCCCTGGCGAGGTCGTCGTCGGCGGACGGATGCTCACGGGTCAGCGCCGCCCATTGCTGTGCCGCCATCATGGCACCTAGCGTATAGGACGGGAAATAGCCGAAGGCGGCGCCCGGCCAGTGCACATCCTGCATCGGTCCGTCGGCTGGATTGTCCAGGGTCGACAGGCCGAGATAGTTGCGCATCCTGCCGTCCCAGGCCTCGGGCAGGTCGGCAACCTCCAGCCGTCCCGAGACGAGTTCCTGCTCCAGTTCGTAGCGCAGGATGACATGCAGCGGGTAGGTGACCTCGTCGGCATCGACGCGGATCAGGCCGCGCTCGACCCGGTGCACATGCGGCAGGATGTCGTCGATCGACCAGGTCTCGCCGAGATGCTTCTCGACCACCGGCAGGGCCCAGCGCCAGAAGGCCGGATTGCGGCCGACCTGCTTTTCGACGAACAGGCTCTGGCTTTCGTGCACGGCCATGCCGCGCGCCTTGCCAAGCGGCCAGTGCGCCCAGGCCTTCGGTAGGTTCTGCTCGTAAAGCGCATGGCCGGTCTCGTGCAGCACGCCCATCAGCGCCGACAGGAAATCGGTGGTCTTGTAGCGGGTGGTGATGCGCACGTCGCTCGGCACGCCGCCGCAGAAGGGGTGATGCGACACCGACAGCGAGCCATGGGTGAGGTCGAAACCGACCGCCGCCATCATGGCAAGGCCGAGCTCGCGCTGACGCTCGATCGCATAGTTGCCGGAAAGCGGCTTCAGCGGATGCTTCGCCAGCCGCTCCTCCTGCAACGCCAGCGCCTCCGGCACGAAGCCCTTGAGGAAGGCCTTCAGCTCCGCGAAGACCGGCGTGATGTCGACGGCGCGGTTGCCGGGGTCATATTGCTCCATCAGCGCGTCATAGGGATCGAGCCCAAGCGCATCGGCGCGCAAGGCCGCTTCCTCGCGCACCAGGGCGATCACGCCTTCCAGCGCCGGCTGGAAACCCGCCCAGTCGTTTTTGGCGCGCAGGTCGCGCCAGAGCTGCTCGGAGCGCATGCGCGCCGTCGTCTGCCGCTCGACGAACTCGACCGGCAGGCAGGTCATGTTGGTGTATTGCCGGCGCAGTTCCCTGACCGCCGCCTGCTGCTCCTCGTTCAGCGCCTCCTCTTCCGCCGCAGCGATCCAGTCGCCGATCTCCGGCGCCGTCGCCCGGGCATGCAGCATCCCGGCGAGCGCCGACATCGCCTCGGCGCGCTTCTCGCCGCCGCCGACCGCCATATGTGTCGCCTCGTCGGCGCCGAGGATGGCGAGCGCATGTTCCAGCGCTTCGAGCTTGTGGCCGAGGTCGTCGAGTTTCTGAAAGGACATGGCGGTTCCAGTCTGGTCTGCTATCGAATTGGACGGCGCGAAAAGATACCAACGCGCCAGCCTTGGCAACCCCGACGAGGTGCCCGAGCCGCCTTGCGCGGGCAAGCTGCGGCGTGATCAATGTTGGCAACGAAGCGGAGGGGAAAATGATAGGCAACATCCTGGTCGCGCTGGTGGCGCTGATCCACTGCTACATCGTCTATCTGGAGATGGTGCTGTGGGATACGCCGCAGGGCCACAAGGCGTTCAGGCTGACGCCGGATTTCGCCAAGGCGTCCAAGGTGCTGGCCGCTAATCAGGGGCTCTACAACGGGTTTCTCGCCGCCGGGCTGATCTGGGGGCTCTATCTCGGCGCGGCCGGCTTCCAGGTCAGGATGTTCTTCCTGATCTGCGTCGCCATCGCCGGTCTCTATGGAGCGGCGACCGTCGGCAGGAAGATCCTGTTCATCCAGACCGTGCCGGCCGCGCTCGGCATCATCGCGCTCTGGCTGGGCTGGTAAAAAGGACGCCCTTGGGACGGAGTTCCCTCGGGCGCCAGGTGTCCCTTCCTCGGGTCGAGCGATCAGCCGTTGGGATAGTGCCCGCCGTCCGCGCCGTCGCCCATCAGGAAGCCGGCCCCGGTGTCGATGCGAAGCGCCTGGTCAACATCGTCGAGACGGCGCAGCAAATCATGATACTGCGCTGCCGGTATCCTGCCATGATCCGCGGCGGCCGTTTTCGCGGCGGCCTGGCTGATCTGGGCGGCGCGCATGCGCAACGTCTGTGCCTCGGCCGGCGTAATCGCATTCTGCTGCCGCGCATCGGTGATGCCCTGGTCGAGGCCCTGCACCTGCTCGATCAGGCCTGTCACGCGCGGACCGGTGAAATCGGTGGGATCGGGCGCGTCGAGAGCGCCCTTGTGATGTCCGGCAGCGTAAGCGCCGGCGAGCGGGGCCGTGACGAGAATTGCGGCAAGCGTGGCAGTCCTGAGAGAGAATGAAACGCGCATGCGGCGCATCCTTTTGCTGGGGAAGGGAGCGGCCGCGCCGCTCCGCTTTCCGACCTTGTGAGCCGTCGGTTCCGTCGTGCCGCGATGGGAGGCATCGCCGGCGGTTCTCGGCCCTGCGCGGCAAGCTAGGAGCGCCCAGCCGCGCAGTGTAATTAAAAAAAGATAATGTTTTCAGGACTTGCCGGTCACGTATCTGCGCCCTAGCGTTGAGTCTGTGAACAAATTCTCGTGATACGCGATCACCGTTCAGTGAGCTTCAGCTCGATGCGGCGGTTCTTGCTGCGCGCCTCGTCGGTGTCGGCTGGATCGAGTGGCTGGAATTCACCGAAGCCGGCCGCGACCAACCGATTGGCCGGCACGCCGTTCTCGATCAGGAACTTCACCACCGAGGTCGAGCGCGCCGTCGACAGCTCCCAATTGTCGCGATAGCGGCCGGCACCCGAGAGTGGCTTGTTGTCGGTATGGCCGTCGACGCGCAGCACCCAGTTGATCTCCGGCGGGATTTCCTTCTGCAATTCGATGATGGCGTCGGCGAGCTTCTTCATTTCAACCTTACCGGCATCGTTGATCTCTTCGGAGCCGGTCGGGAACAGCACCTCCGACTGGAAGACGAAGCGATCGCCGACGATGCGGATGTTCTCGCGGTCGGCGAGGATCTCACGCAGGCGGCCGAAGAAGTCGGAGCGGTAGCGGTTCAGCTCCTGCACGCGCTGCGCCAGCGCGACATTGAGGCGGCGGCCGAGGTCGGCGATCTTGGTGTTGGAGTCGCGGTCGCGCGCTTCCGAAACGTTGAGCGCGTCCTCGAGCGCACCGATCTGCTTGCGCAGGGCGGCGATCTGCTGGTTCAGGATCTCGACCTGGCTGAGCGCCTGCTGGCTGATCTGGCGCTGGCTGTCGAGCTCGCCGGAGAGGGCGGCGGCGCGCTGGTTGGCGGCGTCGCCGGCGCCGGCGCCTTGCGCCAGCAGTTGTTCGAGCCGGCTCTTTTCCGCCTCCGACGCCGATAGCGAGGCCTGCAGATTGGCG